>CAIKWU010000573.1 GCA_903831155.1 uncultured Planctomycetaceae bacterium
GCTCGCCGGTGTCGCTCGACCACGTGGGCGAGGGAATGCGGTCGGGCGTGTTCATCGTGTCTGACACGTACCGCATCGAGGATGAGCAGCGGGCGCTCGCCTCCGGAGTGGCCGGCTACCTCGTACGCCCAATCACGCTCGATGTGATCAAGAACTCCCGAGCACGATCTGTCGCCGCCGCCGAGCCGGTCGCCCGCAGCGAGGGGTGAAGCGGGGCTGCGTCAGGAGGCCCAACGGCGGAAGCCGTTGTGGTGAGTTCAACCTTGACGAAGTGACCCGGTGAGCAACAGACTGAGGTCGCGGATGTGGCAAGCATCTGCCTGACATTCAGGTTGCATGTCTTTCCATGGAGGCACGTCATGCCGCGGGGGAACACATCGAAACGAGTCCGTCGATCGAGGCTCATGGCGGAGCATCTGGAGCCGCGTCGGCTGCTTGCCGCGGACCTGACGGCTGCCGCAACCCGCTCGGTTCTCTGGAACGGTGAAGCAGTCACCGCGCGGGCAGACTCCTGGATCGTGACGACCGACCGCGGCGCGGCCGCACCGACGGTGCGCGCCGGCTGGGCGGCGTCCTCGCTTGGCGAGGGCTTCTACGCCGTGCGGGCGCCGGGTGTCTCGCCGGTCGCTTTTGTCGCGTGGGCCACTGCAGCGGGAGTTCGCGGATACGAGCCCGATCGGATCATCACAGCCAGTGCGTTACCAAGCGATCCGTCGCTCGGTGCGCTCTGGGGCATGAACAACACCGGCCAGACTGGTGGCGTCGCCGATGCCGACATTGATGCGGCCGAGGCGTGGGACGTGACCACGGGCTCGCGGTCGGTGGTGGTGGCCGTTGTGGACACCGGCATCGACTACAACCATCCCGATCTGGCCGCCAACATGTGGCGAAATCCTCGGGAAGTCGCCGGTGACCGGGTCGACAACGACGGCAACGGCTTCGTGGACGACGTCTACGGCTGGGATTTCGCCAACAACGACGCGGATCCCTTCGACGACAACTCGCATGGGACGCACGTCTCCGGCACGATCGGAGCTGTGGGCAACAACGCAGTCGGCGTCGCCGGGGTGAACTGGCAGGTGTCGTTGATGGCCCTGAAGTTCTTGGGGGCGAACGGCAGTGGGTCGACGAGTGCCGCGATCGCGTCGCTCAACTATGCCACGATGATGCGGCGCACCTACGGCGTGAACGTGGTGGCCAGCAACAACAGCTGGGGCGGCGGCGGGGCCTCCACGGCGCTGACGAACGCGGTTGTCGCCGGCGGGAATGCTGGGATCATCTGCGTTGCGGCCGCGGGCAACGAGGCGGCAAACAACGACGTCATCGCTTCATACCCGGCCAACGTTGCGTCTGATGCCGTGATCTCGGTGGCCGCCACGGATTCCTCGAATCGGCTGGCCTCGTTCTCTAACTACGGGGCGACCACGGTGGACGTGGCAGCTCCCGGCGTATCGGTCCTCTCCACGACGCCCGGCAATTCCTATTCGAGCTATAGCGGGACATCCATGGCCGCCCCGCACGTCAGTGGTCTCGTCGCGTTGATGGCGGCTGCGAATCCTCAGGCCACCGTCGCCCAGATCCGGTCGGCGATCCTCTCGACCGCGGTGCCCGTGTCGGGGCTCGCGGGCAAGGTGGCCAGTGGTGGCCTCATCAATGCCGCCGCCGCCGTGGCGGCCATCGGAGGCGGGTCTCCTACGCCCCCGACCCCGCCGCCCGCTGTGGCACCGGTGGCCGATGTGGTGGATGTCTCGCCCGATCCGCGGACGACGGCCGTGCCGGCCGTCGGGGGGCAGTTTGACCGCGGTGTGTCGGGCGTGGACCTCGCTGACTTCCGGCTGACCCGCGATGGCACGGCCGTGTCGCTCGCCGGCGTGTCGGTGACAACGACCGACAATGTGCGGTGGACGGTCTCCGGCCTCACGGCGGCGACCACGTCGACGGGCACGTATGTGCTCACGATCAGCGCCTCGGGTAGCGGTATCGTGGCGATCGATACGGGGACCGCGCTGGTCGCATCCGCCTCCGATACCTGGCTCACGCAGGCGGCGACGCTCGTGGATGCGGGCGACACGATCGCCACAGCCGCCGCGATCCTGCCCAGTTCGGGCGGGCTCAGTCTCTCAGGACGCATCGGCGACGGTTCCTATGCGGCCCGCGACGTAGACATGTACAAGGTGACGCTCGCTGCCGGCCAGTCGCTCACCGTCGACATCAGTGCCCGCACGCTCGCGGGTGGCTCCACGCTCGACAGTTTCGTGCGGGTGTTCAGTGCCGCCGGGAAGCTGCTGGCGTGGAACGATGACGATGCCTCCACCTATGACAGCTTCCTCACCTATCGGGCTGTGTCGGCCGGCACGTACTTCATTGGCGTTTCCGGCTACGGCAACTCGGGGTACTCGCCCACACGGGCCGGCTCAGGCCGGAACGGCTCGACGGGCGTCTACCAAGTGATCTTCTCGGTTTCGGCCGCGGCAGCATCCAGCGGCGCTCAGATCGCGGGCGTTCGCGACAGCGGCCTCACGAGGCTGGCTGCCGATGCGGCGTTCGCCGCATACGGGGCGAACTGGTTGGCGGCGTTGCCGGACCTCGACACCGAGACGGGTCGCGGTCGCCGGGTCATCCGCTGAGCCGAGTCGCTGCGTCAGTACTTCGGTACCGACGGATCAACTTCGTCGGTCCAGGCATCGATCCCACCCCGCATGCTCTGGGCGAGGGAAAATCCCTGGTCGCGGA
>CAIKWU010000574.1 GCA_903831155.1 uncultured Planctomycetaceae bacterium
CTGGAGCCCGCTCAAGCCCAGTTCAATCCCGAAAAACCGGCCGCTTTCGGCGGACGGCCACCGCCGCAGCGACGAACGCCGCGGCGAGCAGGCCCGTCGCTGTGGGCTCCGGCACGGCGGCCACCCCGGCGGCGCCCGAAGCGGTGTTGTAGTTGCCCGCGTCGTAGAGCCCCGTCGAGAAGAAGTCGGCGGCGTCGAGGATGTCCACGATGCCGTCGTAGCTGAAGTCGCCCTCGAGCCAGATCGCCGGGGAGCCCGTGTCGAACTTGCCGTAGGCCAGGAAGTTGGACGCGTCGAGGATATCGATCGACCAGTCGAGGTTCGTGTCACCCGGGGCCGCGTAGGCGGCCGTCAGCGAGCCGTCGCCGTTGTCGAGCCAGCCCACCGCCCGGGGCGTGCTGGCGGCACTCTCAGCGGCCGCGGTGCTCGAAGTGATCCCGGAGGTGCCGGTCCACGAGCCGTCGCCCCGGCCCTCGAGGATCTCGGCAACGAGCTCGGTGGCCGTCATGCCGCCCGAGATCGTGAGCGCGCCGCTGGTGAGATCCACGAGGCCGTTGCCGCCGGCGAGGTCGAGGCTGGCCACGCTCGTCGACGTCTGCGGGGCCACCTGCCCGGTGCCACCGGCCACGACGACGAGCCGGCTCGACGAGAGGGCCGAGCCGTTGGCGAGTTGCACGACGCCGCCCTGCACGGTCGTGGAGCCCGAGAGCGTGTTGGCCTGGTCGAGCACGAGCGTGCCGCCTCCGGTCTTCAGCACCGGAGTCGAGCCGGAGAGGGTCGGATAGCCGGCCTGGGCCTGAGTCTGCGTGCCGCTGGCCACGTTGATCGTGATCACGCTCGGGGCGGCCCCCGCCGTGAACACGAGGTTCAGGTCGTTGCCGCTCTGGGCCACGCTGAAGCTGCCGCTGCCGAAGGCATTGGCGAAGCCGCCCGTGCCGTTGGTGGCGGTGGTGACCACGGCGAACTTGTCGGCCGTGAAGCCGGAGATGCCGCCGGCGGCCGTGGCGATCCTCCAGGAATAGCTGCTGGCGGCGTTGAAGTTGGCCGCCGTGCCGCTGACGTCGGGCGAGATGCCCGAGAGCGTCCAGAGGTTGATCTTGAACGGATCGGCCGACGTGGAGGCGATCGCGAGCGAGCCGCCCACGTTCAGGAGGTCCCACGCCAACGTCGAGCCCGCCGTGCCCGTCGCCGAGAGCATCTGCCAGTTGTAGTTGCCGCCGGGATTCCACGTCAGGCTTCCGGTGAGCGTAAGCGTGCCGGGGCTCGCGCCGGGCGAGAGCGTGGCTCCGGAGCCGACGACGACGTCGCCAGCCACCGTGCCCGAACCACCGAGCGTCTGGGTCGATGGCACGGTGTACGAGCCGAGGGCAGTCACATCGAACACCGCACCGGCCTCCGCCGTCACCTCCGTCGCCGCGGCGACGGAGGCCGCGGGGCCGAGGGTGAGCCGGCCCCGCTCGATCGCCACCCGGCCGGCATAGCCGTTGGCGTTGGTGAGCGTGAGCGTGCCGGCCCCCGTCTTCGCGAGCACTCCCGACCCCGACACGGGCCGATCCATCGTCAGGTCGCCCGCACCGCCCATGGCGGCGGTCCCGCTGAGTGTGACCGCGTTGGCGGTGCCGCCCCACGTGGCGGGCGTCGACGCGTTGGAGTTGATCAGCGACACCCGCCCGGCGCTGCCGGTCATCGTCAGCGACTCGTCGTTCACCGAATACCCGTTGACATCGACGGTGCCCTGGCTCCAGGGCGTCGTGATGCCGGAAGTGGTGTCGGTCACGGCGACCGCCCCGATCGACACGCCCTTGAAGGTGTCGCCGAGGGCGAGAGCGTTGCCCAGCTTGAGGGTGCCGGCGTTGACGACCGTTTGCCCCGTGTAGAAGTTGCTGTTGTTGAGCGACACCGTGCCGCCGTTCTGCCCGGTCGTGTTCGACGTGATGAGCACGCCGAAGTTGTCGGCCGCGCCGATGCCGCCGCCCGTCACCATGCCGTTGATGACGACATCGCCCCCAGGATAGAAGATTATGCTGCGGTTGACGGTGGAACCGCCCGCCGTCACGTCGCCATTGAGCACGACCGTGGTCCGCGGGTTGACCTGCATCTTCTTGTCGGCGTTGCCGGTCAGCACCGATCCGCCGGCGACCGTCAGCGACACGCTTCCGGTGCCCGTGGTGCCCACGCGAAGCATGGAGCCGAACGAATTGATGCTCGCCATCGGGTAGTCGCCGGGCGCGACGAGGTCGAGACCGGCGGAACTGTTGCTCTGGAACCACTGGAGGTCCGTGTTGGGCAGGGCCGCCTGATTCATCACCCGGACCGTGCCGCTGGTGATGAAGAGGGTGCCGGCATACGAGTTGGTTCCGGCGAGCGTCACCTGACCTTCGCCGTACTTGTACAAACCGCCGCCGCCGGAGACGTTGCCCGAGATCGTGGTGTTGCCGGCGCCGCCGACACCCGTCTGGGCGGAGTAGAGGCTGACCGGTCCGGTCCATGTGGCGGCGGCCGTTGTGCTACTGTTGATCAGGGCTCCCGACGTGGAGATGCCGGTGCCGTAGAGGGCGAGCGGCTCGTCGGCCACCGTCTGGCCGTTCAGGTCGAGGACCGCGCCGCTCTGCACGGTCGTGTCGCCGGCGGAGCTGCCGAGGGCGGTGGCGCTCGCCACCCGCAGCGTGCCGGCCGACACGGTGGTGGGGCCGCTGTAGGTGTTGTTGCCCGAGACGACGAGCGTGGAGGCCCCGCTCTTACTCAGGGCGCCGCCGCCGGAGATCGCGCCGGCGAGGGTCTGCGCGGAAGAGGTCGCGACGGTCACGCCACCGTCATTGGCGATCGCTCCTGAGAACGTGCCGCCGGCACCGACCGTCGCATTGCCGACGATCGCGAGGGTGCTGCCCGCTCCGGTCTGGAACCGCCCGGCCCAGTTCGGGCTTGCCGCGGCGATCGACAGGCTTCCCGTGCCCAGCACCGCCAGCGTGCCGGTGCCCGACATCGCAGCCGAGACGGTCTGGTCGGAGGTTCCGGCGAAGGCCACGCGGGTATCGTTGGCAAGCGTGCCCGACACGGCGAGCGTGCCCGCGCCCGTCACCGTCACGGAGCCCGAGGTGACCGTCATGGTCGTGGCCGCCACCGCGTTGTCGATTTCGAGGCCACCCGCGCCGGACTTGGTCAGCGTGGTGGCCGTGACACCGCCGCCCGTCAGCGAGGCCACCCCCGACGCGTTGCTGACGGTGAGGCCATCGGCCACGACACCCTCCGGACGGACCGAGATCGCCGCCGCCGTGGCGATGATGGCGTTGTCGCCGGCGTAGAAGTTGGTGCCGCCGGAGCCCGCGGTCCAGTTGGCGGTGGCGTCGTTCCAC
>CAIKWU010000575.1 GCA_903831155.1 uncultured Planctomycetaceae bacterium
GCCAGCAGCAAGCCCATGACCGTCTTGCCGCTCCCCGTCGGGCTCTCCACCATCACCGACCGGGCCTCGGGGAGTTCGACCTTCCGGTCGACGTGGGGACCGGAAAACATCTCGATCACCCGCGCGACCACCCGCTTCTGATAGCCGCGGGGCTCGATCCGGACCGACTCGGCGAGCCGTTCGATCTCGGAATCGTGGATGCCGGGAGCCGAAATCGACATGCAGAAAGCCTCCTCGCAGCGGTCGGGGAAACCAGCGGCCGACTCCCCTCTACGCGGGTTCCGCGGGAGCGCTTCGGGCCGGCCCGGGGAAGCGCTCCGGCCCGCCGGTCGTAGAACTTTCCGGGCACCCTGCCCGGAGACTGGTCCCCCGAGACTGTTCCTGGATGCCTCGGATCTCTCTTGTTCGGATCTCTCTTGGATGCGGCTCCTCGCCGACCTACGATTCCTTCATGCCTATCAATCTGGAACGCCTCGAGGCCATGTTCGTCGAGGCCGGTCTCAAGTACCGCCTCGAGGATGCCGGCCACCTCCTCACCGGTTTCGCGACCACGGCCTACGAGAATGAGGACGGCCGACGGGGCGTGGCCATCGCGGTGACCGTTTCCGAGGACGGCGAGTTTCTCGAGTTCACGGCCCCGCGGCTTTATGACGCCCGCCGGAGCCGCGACCCAGGCAGGCTCTTTCAGGCGCTGCTCGACGTCACCATGCGGACGAAGCTCGTGAGGTTCGAGCACGACCCGCACGACGGCGAGGTCCGCTGCACCGTGTCGTATCCGGTCGAGGACGGCGGCATCACCCCGCGGCAGTTCCGGCGGATGCTCGAGGCGATCCCCAAGGCGATCGATCGCTGGCACCCGGTGATCCGCCTCGCAATCGACGAGGGAGTGGTCGACCTGTCATCCGGCCTGGAGCAGGCCGCCGCGAAGCAGGATCGAAGCGCCTGACCGACGCCGGCGTAGATCGGGTGCGGCCGGGGTGGCCGCGAAACCCGAGGAGGCCGGCACATGGCGAAGACGCTCGACGACCTGGAGAAGCTGCTCACCGCTCGCGGGTATCCCTGCAAGCGGATCTTCGACGTCTGCGTGCTCACGCAGCTGCCGACGAAGGCCTACACCAGCCTCCGCACCGGGACGAAGTCGATCGAGGTGCAGCTGGCGTTTGACGAGCGGAACGGCTGCCTGACGATGGACACGCCCTGGGCGTTCGACTGCAAGCAGGCGGCCCACAAGGAGGCGATGCTCGCCTGCCTGCTGGCGGCTTCCGGCAAGTCGCCGCTGGTGAAGACGCAGCTCGACCCCGAGGAGGGCGAGGTGCGGCTGCGGGTGGACTGCCGGCTCGGTGCCGACGGCGTGGACGGCGACGACCTGATCACCATGCTCGCCCTGATCCCGGCCTTCGCCGACCGCTGGTATCCCCACATCAAGGACGCCATGGAGAAGGGCTTCTTCGACGCCGCCGGCTCCCAGCGGTCGCCGAACGACGAGAGGCTCGAGTCGCTGTCGAAGCGGTGCGGCGGCATCAATCGGATCGAGGCCCTGCTCCGGCAGCGACGCCGTGGCGAGAGGCGTCGCCCGGAGGACGGCGGCGACCCGTCGGTGAACTGACGCCGCCGCGGGAAGCGCCCCGCCGGCGGCGGCGTAGGGATCGACGAGCACAAACCAGTCACGCAGCACGCACGAACGAACGACAGGAGACACGGGACCATGCCCACGAGCATCGAGCAGATCCAGGAGTTCCTCGACGAGTACTCCCTCAACTACCGGGTCGATGCCGAGCACGATGCGATCCTGATCGGCTTCGGGCTCGACCCGGAACGCTCCACGTTCCGGGATTCGGACGGCGATCCAAGCATCCAGTTCGTGATCCGGGTTCTGGAGCGGGGGGAGTTCCTGGCGATCTTCACGCCCCAGGCCTGGAGCCTGGCGGACTGCCCGCACAAGGCGGCGGTCTTCGAGGCGCTCGCCTCGATCCAGACTCGGTACAAGATGCTGCGGTTCGACTACGACCCGACCGACGGGGAGATCCGTCCGAACGTCGAACTGCCGCTCGAGGATGCCGATCTCACCTCCCGGCAGTTCCACCGGCTGCTGCACGGCATGCTGCACGGGGTGCCGCGGTTCGACTGTGTCATTCGGCAGGCGATGGAGACGGGCGAGGTGTCGTTCAAGTTGCTCGAGGACGAGGAGGGGTCGAGCCCGCCGTCCCCACAGGTCGCCCGGCTTCAGCGGCTCGCCGCCGAGGTGGGCGGCATTGAGGAGCTCGAACGGCTGGCCTGCGGCGAAGACGCCGAACCGGAGGCCCCTCCGGCCACCGGCGAGGTGTCGCTCCCGCAGCCGCAGCAGGAGTCGCCGCAACCGCAGGGCAGCGCCGCCGACGCCCCGCCCAAGCCGGCGATCCGGCGGATCTGGGACCACCTCTTCGGATCCGACGAGCAAGGCCAAGGCGAGGACCGCAAGGCCGGCTGACGCCCGGCGGCCGACCCCGGAAGTGATCGCCACGCGGTACGATGGGCCGTCACGCCGATCTCTCTCCGGAGTCCACCCGCATGGACGTCTCGCTCCCGGCCTCGCTCCGCCTCGCCGCGCTCGCCGCGGCCCTGCTCGCCTGCCTGCCCCGGCCCGCAGCGGCTGATGCTCCCTGGCACCAGTGGCGGGGGCCGAACCGCGACGGCTTCGTGGTGGGGGCCTCGTGGCCCGACGGCCTGGAGCAGTCGCGGGTCGAACGGGCGTGGCGGGTCGATCTGGGCCCGAGCTACTCCGGGCCGGTGGTCGCGGGTGATCTCGTCATCGTCACCGAGACCCGCGACGCGAAGACGGAGCACGTGCGGGCGCTCGATCGGGCGACCGGCAAGGAGCGGTGGCACGTCGAGTGGGAGGGCTCGATGAGCGTGCCCTTCTTCGCCGCCTCCAACGGCTCCTGGATCCGCTCCACGCCCTGCGTCGACGAAGGCCGCGTGTTCGTGGGCGGGATGCGGGACGTGCTCGTCTGCCTCGATGCCGCCAGCGGCGGAGAGCACTGGCGGGTGGACTTCACGAAGGAGCTCGAGAGCCCACTGCCGGCGTTCGGGTTCGTGTCGAGCCCGCTGGTGATCGGCGACCACGTCTACGTGCAGGCCGGCTCGGGATTCGTGAAGCTCGAGAAGGCGACCGGGAAGGTCGTCTGGCGAACGCTCGACGACGGCGGTGGCATGATGGGCAGCGCGTTCTCGTCGCCGTATCCGGCCACGATCGGCGGCGTGTTCCAGATCCTCGTGCAGACCCGTGAGGAGCTCGCGGGCGTCGACCCCGAGAACGGACGCGTGCTCTGGAAGACGCCCGTGGAGGCGTTTCGGGGCATGAACATCGTCACGCCCGCGGTGCACGACGGCCGGGTGTTCACCACCAGCTACGGCGGCGGCTCGTTCCTGTTCACCGTCGATCCGGCCAACACCCAGAAGCCGGTCGAGCAGGTCTGGCGGAACAAGATCCAGGGCTACATGTCGTCGCCGATCGTGATCGGCGGCCATGCCTACGTGCACCTCCGCAACCAGCGGTTCGCCTGCCTCGACCTCGCCACCGGCAAGGAGGCCTGGATCACGAAGCCCTTCGGCCGCTACTGGAGCATGGTGGCGCAGGGAGACCGGATCCTCGCCCTCGACGAGACCGGCGACCTCCGGCTGATCCGGGCCACGCCGGAGGAGTTCCAGCTCCTCGGCGAGGCGAAGGTGGCCGCCGAGGAGAGCTGGGCGCACCTCGCGATCGAGGGCCGCGATCTCTACATCCGCGACGTGAAGGGCCTCACCGCATCCCGCTGGAAGTGATCAGAAGCGGCGGTGCTCGAGACGGTCGACGACCGTGGGCCGGCGGAGGACGATCAGCGGATCGGCCTCCTCACGGGCCCAGGCGAAGCTCATCGGCTTGGCGAGGATCATGCCCGCCACGAAGCCGGCGATGTGGGCCGAGTAGGCCACGCCACCGCCGCCCGCCTGGTCCATGAAGCCGCTGACGAGCTGGAACAGGAACCAGATGCCCACGGCCACGTAGCCGGGCACGTCGACCATCATCCGCATCAGGATCACGCTCACCCGCCGCTTCGGGTGGAGCACCAGGTAGGCACCGAGCACGCCCGAGATGGCGCCCGAGGCCCCGAGGCAGGGAGTGAGCGACGCCTCGCCCGAGCTGTTGAGCACCACGAAGACGAGTGACGCGATGATCCCCGTGGCGACGTAGAAGAACAGGTAGCGGACGTGCCCCATGTCGTCTTCGATGTTGTCGCCGAAGATCCACAGGAACCACATGTTGCCCAGCAGGTGCATGATGCTGCCGTGCATGAAGATGGCCGTGAGCAGGGTCATCCAGGGGGGGACCGGCGTCTGCATCAGGCCGGGATCCTGGATCTGAATGTCGCCCTGGGGCGTGTGGATCGTCCTCATCGAGGGCTCGGTGACGATGTCGGTGCCGGTGATGATCTCCTTCGGCACCTGCACGTAGGCCATCGTGAAGGCCTCGTTGGCTCCCATGCCCTGGAGCACGACGAACACGAACACGTTGGCCGCGATCAGCGCAATCGTCACGAACGGAAATGTCCGGCGGTCGGAGTTGTCGTCGCCGACGGGAAACACCATGATCGATGGCTCTCGGGAGAAGGGAAGACAAGGATGGAGTCGATGGAAGGATATCCCGGGGCATGGGTTCCCGCGAACCCGCACCTTCGTCCGCTGCCATGACGCACTCCTCCCGCATCGGCCGCCGCCCCGCGACCACGGGCCGGCTCGCCGTCGAGACGCTCGAGCCGCGGTTCTGCCCGGCGGCCGTCGGGCTCGTGGAGTGGGACGGAGCCGCCGTGCCGGCCCGGAGCGACGCGTGGATCGTCCGCGCCGACCGGCCCCTCGCCGCCGTGGTCGCGGCCGAGGGCTGGCGGGCTGAATCCCTCGGCTCCGGCATCGAGCTCGTGAGGGCCCCCGGGGCATCGCCGGCCGCGATGCGGGCCTGGGCCCGTCTAACCGCCGGCGTGGCGGGCATCGAGCCCGACTTCGCGATCGCGCCGAGGGCCGTGCCGAACGATCCGTCGTTCGGCACGCAGTGGGGCCTCCGCAACACCGGGCAGTCGGGGGGCGTCCGCGGCGGCGACATCGCCGCGACGGCGGCGTGGGACGTGACGACCGGCTCGCGC
>CAIKWU010000576.1 GCA_903831155.1 uncultured Planctomycetaceae bacterium
AACAAAGAAACCCAAAATCGGCGAACCGTCACTGACATCCACGCTTCCGTCGACGGTTGTTTTCAAGCGGGGCACATCGACACGCTTCACAGTCCTCGGCAGCAACCTGTTCGCCACGACCAAGGTGCCCCCGCCAACCACCGTTTCGACGCTCACGCTCTGGACCGACTCGGGCCTGCCGGTCTACACGTTTCCGGAAAGCGCCGTATCGGTCTACGACGGCGGACCGCAGGCGTTCTCCGTGCAGGCGATGTGGAGGACCGCCCTGAAGAAATCCGGATTCGCGGGAAGTGGAAAGATGGTGATTACCGTCCACACGGGGTTTCCGATGAAGAAGATAAAAACTAAATCGTTCCTGGTAACGATCAATTGAACACGTGATCGAGACCTGCCGCTGGCGATCCCGATGCGTCCCTCTTTCACTCCGCGAGGAGGCCCCCGATGGCGGCGGCCTCTTCGCGGAGTTTTTTGTTTTCCGGCGCCCCGGCCGCGGCGGCTTGGTAGTACTCGCTCGCCGACTGAAGGTGGATCTTCGTAAAGGCTGGGTCGCCGGCGGCCTTCGCGGCCCGGCCGCGGAGGGCGTGGGCCTGGGCGAGGCAGCGCTTTGCTTCGATAGCACCGGTTGGCTTATCGAGCGGGGCGATGGCGGCGAGCGCTTCGTCGGCGAGCATGACCGCCTCGGCGGCCTGCCCTGCGGCGAGGCGTTTTTCTCCCCGGTCGACGAGAATGTCGGCGAGTGCCGGCCGGAAGTTGGCTTCGTAGGGCGCTGCGGCGACCAGGGCCCGGAGCTTGTGGACCGCCTCGATCCCAAGCTTCTCCCCCTCCGCCGCCGTTGCAGCGTCGAGCCCGAGGACGCGGGCCCGTTCATCGAGCGCCAGAGCGCGGACGAAGTCGACGTTCGGATCGCCGGCGAGATTTTCAGAAAGCTCCGCCGACCACCGATCGGCCTTCTCGGCCATCTCGCGGTCGGGGCGGCCGGCTTCAAAGCGGGCGTTGGCAGCGACGGCCGCCGCCAAGGAAGCCATGAGCCTTGTTTGGTAGCGGATGTCCTCGTCATCCTCGCCATCGTGGGCCATGGCCGCCTCGAAGTGCATCACCCCTTTCGCCGCCTGCTCCGCCCCCTCGGCGGCGCTGCCGGCGTCGACGAGAGCGTCGGCCAAATCCATCTCCGCCCGGCCGAGCGTCCACTGTGGGCCGGGGGAGTTCGGAAAGCTTTTGACAGCCAGCTCCGCCTGCTCGAGGGCTTCGCGGAAGGTGGCGATCGACGGCTGCGGCCCGTCGGTGCGGAGGATCACTTCTGCCTCGTCGAGGAGGTGGTGAATCCATCCGAGGGTGTGATACTCCTTCGGCGCCTTCTCGGCAACGAGCTTTTCCATGATCTCCCGCGACTGATCGTAGCGCGGCTTCGCCTCGTCGAGCCGGCCGAGGACGCGGTAGAGATTCGCACAGCGCCGGTAGATCAGCGCCGCGTCGTACTTCAAGTCGGGATTGTCGGGCTGCTGCGCGAGTAAGGCAGGAAATTTGTCGACGACGCTCTTCACGGCTTCGAGCCGGAGCTGCCCCGTCCCGGGAATCTGCCCCCATTGGTCATCGGCCACCT
>CAIKWU010000577.1 GCA_903831155.1 uncultured Planctomycetaceae bacterium
CGAGGTAGGCGAGGATGCTCATTGAGTTAAGCCCGCGTTCCACCTCCCAACGCCGGTCGTGATTGAGCGCGGCGGGAGAATACTCACCCCACCGAGTGACGCGGCCGTCGTGGTCGATGAGGCGGAAGCCATGGCCGACGAGGTGATCGGTGAGCCTGGCCACGGCCGCGCACACCGCACGCTTTTCCTCGGCCGACTCGGCGACGTGATCGTGATACAGGGCGAAGAAGAAGTAGTGGCCGTCGAGTTCGTCGGAACTCGTGTCGGCCTTCCACCACCAGCGGCCGTCGGCCGACTTCGGCCAGCGGGGCTCGAGCATCTTCCAGTGTGGGTCAGTCTCACGTGACTGACCGTCGCGGGCCTCTTTGCCGATGTTCGGGTCGGGCCCGTCGCCGGGGAGGACGGTCCGAGCCGGAAAGCCGAGGGACGGAGCGTGCTCGCCCCCCTGCGTCACATCCTGGAGGAACGTCAGCGCCCGCAAGACCCGGTCGGCCCGGCGTTTCGCATCAGCCGAGCGGTCGTGGGCGTAGGCGAAGCACTGCGCCGCGCCATACATCGCCGTCCACAGGCCGTCGTTGTCGCTGTCGATGCGGCGCGCCGTCGAGGTGTCGCCCGGAACGGTGAGATCGGCCGTGGCCACGAATCCGTGCTCGGTGCGGGAGATCGACTCGTCGATGATCGCTTCGTAGTGCCTTGACTTGTCGGCGAGCGTCATTGGCCGTGCCGCGATCCAGCCAGTGCCGCCGTCGGTGGCGACGACGACATCGCCGTTGGCCGCGACGGCAAGGTCGTGGACGACATCGCCGGGCAGCCAGCCTGGGCCCTGCCGGTAGCGAAAGCGGGTGCCCGACCACTCAACCGCACCGATCTTCGACCCGAACCACACCGTGCCGTCGGGGGCCGACGCCACGACAGAGAAATCGGCCACCGGCAGCCCTTCGGCGCCGGTGAAAAACTCCCAGTCGTCTCCGTCGCGCCGCGCGACGCCCGCCGGGGTGGCAACCACGAGCCGACCGTTCGTGTCGTAGGCCACTCCGCGAGTGTCGCCCACCCCCCACACCAGTCCCCGCTCGTCAAGGGGCGCAAGACGCTGCCATGATCCGCCCGCGACCCGCTCGAACAATCCTTCCGAAGTGGCCGCCGCTACAGTGCCGTCGCTGCATCGGGCGACCTGGCGGACATCCGCTCCCGGTGCGAGCAGGGGCACCCGCTCACCGCCGTCGCGGGGGGGAGCCGCGACGGAAGCCGACGCAAACCGGCCGGAGACCAGACGGAACGTCGTCGTGCCGTCGCCGACGTGAACGTCGCCGTCGTTTCCGATCCATGTTCGCCGGGGGAGGAAACCGGGCGGAAGTCCGGGGGGCAGGTTTCGATGCTCGGGCACAAGTTGCCCGAACCGGCCGACGCGACGCGGTGCCGCCATTTCGACGCCATCGGCATTGGTGGGCACGGCCACCACGACCAGTGTCAGCAATGGTGCGAGCCACGTGGCTGACACCTTTTTTCGATGGAGTCGGTTCATGGGCGACGCGCCTGCGGCGGCAGTCGGTTCCAGAGCGGCGCGACGGCCGCTCCGGCGAACACGAGCCCGACGGCGAGCACGAGGAAGATCGCGTTCCAGGGGGTCTGGCCGTCGGCGGTGGTCGAGGCCACGAGTCCCGGGAGTGTGCCGCCGATCACGCCACCGAGTGAACCGCAGCCATTGATCATGCCGGCCGCCGTCGCGGCGCCCCGTCGCGTGCCGAAGTCGATTGCCGCCGCGCCGCTGGCGAGCGAGTCGGGGATGTAGACGAGCAGGCCGATCACGA
Organism: uncultured Planctomycetaceae bacterium; assembly: GCA_903831155.1. Taxonomy (GTDB): domain Bacteria; phylum Planctomycetota; class Planctomycetia; order Pirellulales; family UBA1268; genus QWPN01. The sequence continues at coordinate 1,809 of CAIKWU010000577.1, forward strand.
ACAGCATCGCCCCCACCGCCCACCGCGTCGGCGGCATCCAGGGCAGGGCGGCCAGCGCGACGCCGGCCGCCACGAGCGTGACCGCCATCACGGGAAACCGCCGCGTGCCGAACAGCCGGTCACTCGCCCAGCCACCCGCGATGATCCCCACGGGGCCGGCCAAGTCGAAGAGCCCGCCAAGGATGCCGCTCTCGGCGACTCCCGTGCCAAGCCGCTCGCTCAGATACACGGGCGACCAGAACATGAGCAGATAGCGGAGCGGCTTGACGAGCAGGTA
>CAIKWU010000578.1 GCA_903831155.1 uncultured Planctomycetaceae bacterium
CTGGTCGGTCAACGCAAACCGCCGACATCTGACCGCGGACCAGCGTGCGGCACTCTGTCTGGAGTTCCTCCCTACCATCCGAGCATCGCGCCGGGCGCGGCAGGAGGCGAGCCGCTTCGGGGTCGACGGCTCCAATGCGGCGGCGAATGAAACTTCGCCGCCGAACATGACGACCACATCTGTCAGCCGCACGAGCCGCGAGAAGGACGCGGCCAGCAGCGTCGGCCAGTTCTGCGCCCTCGCGTACATAGGGCTGCACACGGGCCGCCAAGCGATGGCGCTCGCGAGGGGCATCGAGAACGGGACCATCGACCCCTCGGAGCGCGATGCTGTCATCGCCGGAGAGAAGCCCCTGCGAGCCGCGGTGCGGGGCACGAGGACGACGGTCAGAAAGAGGGCTCGGAGGGAGGAGGGCGACGCTCACGAGCCCGAGGAGACGCTCCACGCCGAGCCCGCTGCAACCGAAGAGGAAGTCCGGCGCCGGTGGGAGCGTCTCAAGCGTGCCTTCGCCATCACGGACCACCGCGAGGTGCGCCGTCTGCTCAGGAGCATCATCACCGAGGAGCAGCGGCAGTTCGACCTATGAAACCCCGATGCCGGTCCGCACAGTCCTCCTTCCCCAAACCATCACCTTCCAAGGAGCCGCCTTTAGACGCGGTTGAACATGTCTCGCAACGACCTTCTCGACCACCTCGGCCTACCCCTGACGTTTCCCGAGTTCTTTCCTCCGCAACTCGAACAGTACCGGCGTTCGCTTTCCGAGTCGACTGACACGCCGGACGAATATGCGATCGCCTACATGCTTGCGGCAGGCGGGACTGCCACCGGCGGCAATGTCTCCGCTTGCGTCCAGTCCGGCTGGTGCGTCCGGGCGAATCTCTTCATGTCGATCATCGGGTTTAAGGGGTCCGGCAAGAGCACGCTTGGCGACAAGGTGCTCGCTCCGCTCATCCGCCACGAGGTGGAGTTAAAGGACCGGGCGGCGCTCATGGCCGAGGAGGAATGCTACGACGACGACATGAGCGACGGAGACGACGAGAGCGACGGGGGAGGCCGCCGACGCCGATGTGCAAAGCCGCCTGAACCTTGCGTGATCGCGAACGACTGCACTGGCCCGGCGGTGCTGCGGCTCCTTGAGCGCAACGAGCGGCAGTTGCTCGTCAATCCGGACGAACTCAGCACGCAGTTCATCCGCAACACCGGCGGTACCGACCGGCAGATGTGGTGCGAGCTCTACGACGGCCGCCGACGCCGCCGGGAGCGAGCCTCGTCGCGATCACAGTCTGTCACTCTCGACGCTCCATACGTATGCGTGCTCGGTGGCATCCAGCCGAGTTTGTTTCAGTGCACCTATAGCCAGCGGGGTGACGACGGACTGCTCGACCGGTTGCTGTTGGTCGGAGATGGCATCGCGCGACAGGTGACATGGCCACGCGACGTCGACGACCCGGCCTTGAACGCAGCGTGGGATGAAGCCGTTGATCGTTTGCTCCATATCGAGGAGCGGGCTGCGGACTCCCTAGGCGAGCAGGTGGAAAGCAGATTTACGCCCGGTGCCCTTGAGGTGTGCCGGCGATTGGAGGCCCAACTCAATCAACTGGTGATCGTCATCGGCGTCCCGGAATCCCAGTACGGCATCGTTGCGAAACTCAGGCAGCACGCCGTCAAGCTCGCCCTGCTGCATCGGTGCTTCAGGTGGGCCGCAGGCGAGTTTGGCGAGCAGGGGCCCCTCGGTGACATCGACGCTGACGACGCCCAAGCGGCTGCCGCGGCGACGCTGTTCTTTCTTGGGCGCTGGCTGATTTGGCGTCCTGAACTGCGGGGCGGAGGGGCGGAGGCACCAACCGGCCCCGTTGGCTTGTCCCAGTCGCCCGGTGATGACCCGGCCCTTCAATCGCTCGCCACCGTGACCGCGGGGGTGCAGCGGGGCATCAGCGTCATCGAGCGGCTCATCAGGCTGCTGCGGGTACGCGGATCGCAGCCGGTCGTTCTCGCGACGCTCACGGCCAAGCAGTTGCTGCCGGACATGGCTCCGGACGAACTGCGGGATGCCTGTAACTGGCTGGTCGACAACGGGCACGCCGAGTGGCTCAGTCCCGACTGCCAGACATTTCGTCTGGTTCAGCCCCTACCGCAAGCCGGGCGCCGTCGAAGGAATCCGATCTCCACGGTCAAGGAGCGAGCGAAATGAGCAACACACGAGGAGAGCAGATGCCGCGGACCTCGGTGACCTTCACAGTCGCCGGTGATCCTGTGCCCCAGCCACGCCCACGGGTATCAACCCGTGGCGGGTTCGCCCGGGCGTACGTGCCGGCGAAGCACCCGGTGCATGCGTTCCGGGAGAGAGTGGCTCGCGCGGCAAAGGCTGCGGGACTCACCCGACTGGACAAACCCGTGACCGTCGTGATCGAAGCGAGGTTCAGCCGGCCCCGGTCGCACTACCGTAAATCCAGCGTGAAGCCGACGGCTCCACCACTGCCGCGGCCTGACTGTGACAACGTCGCCAAGGCCGTGCTGGCTGGCCTGCAGGACGTGATGGGCGACGACACGAAGGTCGCGCGGCTTGTGGTCGAGAAAAAGTGGGCCCCCAACGGCTACACGAAGGTCGAGGTCGCTTCGGAGGGATTGTCAGTTGTTGATGAACCTAAGCAAGCACCACGACAGGAGTTGATGGCAGAGACGAATACGAAGGAGTCCAACAATGGAACAACATGACGGCGGTGCACGATCCCTGCCTCCGCACCACAAGAAACCGATGGCATTCACGAGTGCGGAATGTGGCGAGGCGATCAATCTAAATGAACGGCAAGCCGCAAAATTCCTCGGCATCGGTGCGAGGACGTTGTGGCAGCTGCGCCGCGACGGCAGTGTGCCCTATGTACGGTTTGGCCGGACGGTGCGGTATCCGAAGCCGCTACTGACAAAATGGTTGCTGGAGCGGGCTCAGGCGGTATGCGCGGCTGCAGCCGATGGGAGCGAAGGCAGTGCTGTAGCGATGGACCAAGACTGTGCGGTAGGTTCGAAGACGCCGTGCTCACAGAAGCTCGAATACGGAAAGGCAGTACCAACTCATGGCTAGTCTCAGTACTGACGGTGGAGGCAAAAGGCGGATTCTATTCGTGGATGCCGCTGGCGACCGGCAGGCAATCTATCTGGGTCGAATCCCCAAGAAGGCTGCGGAGCAGGTGCAACGGCGGATTGAGGAAATCGTAGCCGGCCGTATCGCAGGCACGGCTAACAGTCCCGAGTTGGCTGCGTGGATACGTGATCTTCCCAACCCGTTTCACCGCAAGCTCTTGAAGGTGGGATTGGTAGAGGTGCGGGAGCGAGATGCTCAGGTCACCTTGGGCGGCCTGATCGATGAGTTTCTGGCTCGGGCCACGGTCAAGTCGTCGACGTATACCAACTACAAGCAGTCGACCGACAGCCTGCGTGCGTTTTTCGGAAACAACACACCGCTGTCGGAGATAACCCCGAAGCGATGTGATGAGTGGCGGCAGTTCATCGCGACGGACACCGAGGGCACGACGACGAAACGCGGCACAAAGGACAATCGGTTGTCTACCGCGACGCAGAGCAAGAGGATCAAGATGGCCAAGAGCGTGTTCTCCCGCGCGGTTCGTTGGGGAATGCTCCCGGCCTCACCTTTCGCCGGCATGAAAGCCGGGTCACAGGCAAACCCAGACCGGGAGTTCTTCGTGACACGGGAGGCCACCGAGGCAGTACTCGACGCCTGCCCGGATGCTGAGTGGCGTCTCGTGGTAGGGCTATCTCGCTATGCCGGCCTACGATGCCCAAGTGAGATGGTTGAGATGGCATGGGCGGATGTGGACTGGGGCAGGGGAATGCTGACGGTGCGTTCCCCGAAGACCGAGCATCACGGTGCGCACCATGCGGTCCGGCATGTCCCAATCAGTCCACGGCTTCGCGAGCTGCTCGCGGAGTCATTCGAGTTTGCGACTGACGGGGAGGTGCGGGTGGTGCCCCGCGTACAGGACAACAAGATCAACCTGAGGACTACACTGCAGAGGATCATCGAGCGAGCGGGACTCAAACCATGGCCACGCCTGCTCCAAAACCTCCGCTCGTCGTGCGAGACCGAGTGGTGCGAGCACTATCCGATTGCTTCAGTCACGCGGTGGCTGGGGAACTCGCCGACGGTCGCCCTCAAGCACTACATCCAAGCCCGGGACGTCCACTTCGAGGCGGTCGTCGCCGGGGCAGGCCGGCGCGACGCGCCAGACGACGCGCGCACGACGCATTTGACGACGCAGCAGGCAGCCGCACCCAATCGCAAGGTTTTGCCACGGTCGCTCGAAGACCGTGTGGCGAAGGAACCTACGCGACATGAGGCGACTGCTGGCGAAGTGATGCGAGAAACAAAGGTAGGCCCGGTGTGATTCGAACACACGACCAAGGGATTATGAGTCCCCTGCTCTAACCGCTGAGCTACGGGCCCGACACTCGGGTGTTTGTACGCTCCGCCTGGCTGGCCCGCTACCGGCGGTCGTTCAACTTCGCGAGCAGGCGGAGGATTTCCAGGTAAAGCCAGACCAGCGTGACCATCAGCGCGAAAGCCCCGTACCACTCCAGATACTTCGGAGCCCCGCGCTCGGCCGCCTGCTCGATGAAGTCGAAGTCGAGCACGAGATTGAGCGCGGCGATCGCCACCACCACCACGCTGAAGCCCACCCCCACGAGCCCGCTGCCGTAGAGCGACGAGAAGAGCGGGAATCCGAAGAGCCCGGCCACGAAGGTGACCAGGTAGAGCAGCGCGATCCCGCCGGTCGCCGCCACGATGCCCAGCTTGAAGTTCTCCGTGGCCCGGATCATGCCCGACTGGTAGGCGAGCAGCAGACAGGCGAGCGTGCCGAAGGTGCAGCCCACCGCCTGCACCACGATCCCCGGATACCGGGCCTCGAAGCCGGCCGAGATCCCCCCCAGGAGCAGCCCCTCCGCGATCGCATAGACCGGCGCCAGGAACGGGGCCCAGGTGTGCTTGAAGCAGATCACGAAGCCGGCGATGAGCGCGACGATCCCGCCCCCCATCACCCAGCCCGCAACCGACCCCACCGCCGCACCCGCGTCGGCCTCGGCGAGCGCCGCCGTCCGCGACCAGGTGAAGCAGGCGGCAGCCAGCGCCAGCACGAGCAGGAAGAGCGTCTTGTGGACCGTGCCGAGGATCGTCATCGCCCCGGTCGGCGCGACGGCGGCATCCTGGCGGTAGATGCCGAAGTTCTCGAACGTGTTGGCGTTGAGAGCGGGGTTTCCGGTGCGCATGGAACGGCCTTTCCGGGCGTGGGGGTGGGGCTCCGACCACGCCATTCTCGCCGCCTGGCCCCGCCGACTCAACGTCGAATGGCCGCGGCGATCAGGGCACGGGTTTGGCGGCCGGATCGACCCGCTTGAGCAGCCGAAAGAAGTCGCTGTCGGTCGTGAGCACCATGGTCGAGTCGCTGCCGAGCGTCTTCTGGTAGGTGTCGAGCGTCTGCAGGAAGGTGTAGAAGTCGGCCGCGACGGGGCTCGAGGCGTAGGCCCGTGCGTAGACCTCCGAAGCCTTGGCGTCGGCGGTGCCCTTGATCTCCTGCACCTTCCGGTAGGCGTCGGACTGGATTCGCTGCAGGTCCTTCTCACGGCGGCCGTCGATCTTGGCCGCCTCGCCCGCCCCCTCCGAACGAAACCGCTCGGCGATCTGCATCCGCTCCGAGATCATGCGGTCGTAGATCTTCTCGATCACGCCCTCCTTGTAGTTCACCCGCTTGAAGCGGACATCGAGAAGCTCGATGCCCCAGATGCCCATCTTCGGGGCGGCGGCGGCGAGAATCTCCCGCTCGAGCTCTTCTCGGCCGAACTGGATCGGCGGCAGGGTGCCGACGGTGGCCGAGGCCTCCGCGAGCGTGGCATCCTGCTCGGGCTTGCGGGTCTTGTCGGACCGCACGAGCTCGATGAGGTCGTGGCGGGCGATCACGTTGCGGGTTTCACTGCCGATGATGTCGTCGATTCGCGACATCGCGCTCCGCTCGTCGCGGAGGCTCTGGAAATAGACGAGCGGATCGACGATCCGCCAGCGGGCGAAGGTGTCGACCACCACGTAGAGCTTGTCGCGGGTGGTCATCTCGCTCGGGGCGCCGTCCCACTCGAGGATTCGCTTCTCGACGCGGTTGGCCTGCTGCACGAACGGGATCTTGAAGTGCAGGCCGGCCCCGTCGTCGTCGGTCTTGTTGGAGTTGATCGGCTCGCCCACGGGCCGGCCGAACTGGGTGACGACCACCTGCTCGGTCTGGTCGACCGTGTAGGCGCAGCCGAACACGAGGATTCCCAGGGCCACCGCCAAGGCTCCGCCGAGCGGCGAGAAGAGCCAGTCGGCGAGCCGCCGCGACCACTGGAGCACCGGATGATTGATCGGCAGCCGGCTCATCGCTCGGTCCTCCGCGTCTGGGGCTGCGGCGCCGGCAGGTTCATCAACGGCAGGAACTGCTTCGCGTCCTCGTCGAGGATGATCTTGCCGCCGAGTTTCGGCAGCACGTCGGCCATGGTCTCGAGGTAGAGCCGCCGCCGCGTCACCTCCGGGGCCTTCTCATACTGCTCGAGCATCGCGCGAAACCGGGCCACGTCGCCCTCGGCCTCGTTGACCCGCTTGAGGGCGTAGCCCTCGGCGTCGCTGAGCTTGCGCTGCGCCTCGCCGCTGGCCCGGGGCACGACCTTGTTGTATTCGCCGTTGGCCTGGTTGATCATCTGCTCGCGCTCCTGTTGGGCGCGGTTCACCTCGTCGAACGACCGCTGCACCGGCGTGGGCGGATGCACGTTCTTGAGCTGCACCTGCTGCACCCGCAGACCCATCCGCAGGTCCTGCACGAGCGTGGTCAGCTTGGCGATCGCGTCGGTCTCGATGCCCTGGCGGCCGATCGTGAGCACCTCGTCGACGGTGCGGTCGCCCACCACCTCCCGCATCACGCTCTCGGAGAGGTCGCGGAGCGTGGGGCCCGGCTCCCGCATGTTGAAGAGGTAGGCCTCGGGGTCGGCGATCTCGTACTGCACCACCCACTCCACGTGGGCCGCGTTCAGGTCGCCGGTGACGATGTCACTCTCCTTCGGCTGCTCGCTGGAAACCTGATCGGGATTCGTGACGCCGGCGGACCCGAAGCCGAACTCCATCTTCAGCTGCCGCTTGACCGGCAGGATCGTCACCGTGTCGATCCCGAAGGGCAGCTTGAACCGCAGCCCGGGGCCGACGGTGCCGACGAACTTCCCGAACCGCTGCACCACGCCCACGCTCTCGGGACCCACGGTGTAGATGCCGCGGGCCAGCCCGGCGACGACGAGCGCGAGCATCGCGAGTGCGGCGAGGCCGCGGAAGTCGATGCCCCCGGGGCCGCCACGGTTGATCGGGAAGGGCTGGCGGGGGTCGGTCATCGGGGTGGCGGGCTTCCTGAAGGGCTGGTCACGTGGGAGCCAGTCTTACCCTCGCTACGCACCCGGGTCGAATCGACGGCAATCCGACTGGCGGCGGGACGTGGCCGCTGCGAAAATGCGGGCATGCCACGTCCGGGGCCTCCCATCGCCGTCGTCGCCCTGCTGCTGGCCTGGCGGACCTGCCTGGCGGTCGGGCCCGACTTCGCCCGCGAGGTGCGGCCGGTCCTCTCCAATCGCTGCTTCAAGTGCCACGGCCCCGACACCGACCGCCAGGAGGCCGGGCTGCGGCTCGACGTCCGCGAGGCGGCCCTCGCGGAACTCGACAGCGGCGCACGGGCCGTCGTGCCCGGGCAGCCCGACGACAGTGAGGTGATCGCGCGGATCACCAGCACCGACCCTGATCTCGTGATGCCGCCGCCGCACACGAAGGTGACTCTCACGGCCGACGAGAAGCGGATCCTCACGGAGTGGATCGCGGCCGGCGCCGAGTACCGGCCGCACTGGGCCTTCGTCAGGCCAGAGCGGCCCGCGGTGCCCAGCGAGGAAGGCGACGAGTGGGCGAGGAACGCCATCGATCGCTTCGTCGGGAGCCGGCTCCGCGACGAGGGGCTCCGGCCGTCGCCCGAGGCCGACAGGGCCACGCTCTGCCGCCGCGTGCACCTTGATCTCGTCGGTCTGCCCCCCACGCCCGCCGAACTCGACGCCTTCCTCGCCGACGGGGCGCCCGACGCCTACGAGAGACTCGTCGATCGGCTGCTCGCCAGCCCCCGCTACGGCGAGCGGTGGGCCCGCCGCTGGCTCGATCTGGCCCGCTATGCCGACACGAATGGCTACGAGAAGGATCGGGAGCGTTCGATCTGGCCGTATCGCGACTGGGTGATCCGGTCGCTCAAAGCCCACATGCCGTTCGACGAGTTCACGATCCGCCAGGTCGCCGGCGACCTCCTGCCCGGCGCCACGCCCGACGACATCGTGGCCACCGGTTTCCACCGCAATACGATGATCAACGAGGAGGGGGGCATCGACCCGCTCGAGTTCCGCTACCTCGCGATGGTCGACCGCGTGGGCACGACCGGGGCGGCGTGGCTTGGGCTCACGACGGCCTGCGCCCAGTGCCACACGCACAAGTTCGACCCCCTCACGCACACCGACTACTTCGCCCTGATGGCGCTGCTCGACAACGCCGACGAGCCGGAGTGGACGATCCCGTCGGAGAAACGCGACCGGCACCGGGCCGACGTCGGCCGCCGCGTCGAGGAGGCGTGGGCGGCGCTGCCGGGAAGACTGCCGGGGCACGAGGAGCGGTTCACCGCCTGGGAAGGCGACGAGTCGCGGCGGGCGGTCTCGTGGACGGTGGCGAAGCCCGCGTCGCTGACCTCGAGCCTGCCGCACCTCGTGGTCCGGGACGACGGCTCGGTGCTCGCCGCCGGCGACGTCGCGAAGACCACGGTCTACGGACTCGTGCTTTCCCCGTCCGCCGCGGAGACCCGCGCCATCCGCCTCGAGGTGCTCCCCGACGAGAGCCTGCCCGACCACGGGCCCGGCATGATCTGGTACGAGGGCTCGAAGGGCGACTTCTTTCTTTCGGAGGTCGAGGTGGCGGTCGACGGCCGGAGGATCGCCGTCGCGCGGGCCACCGAGTCGTTCGCCGGCAAGCCGTCGAGCAGCAAAGACTCCGGTTCGGCGGCCAAGACGGTCGATGGCGACATGTCGAGCGGCTGGGGCATCGACGGCCGGCAGGGCAGGCCCAATGCCGCCGTCTATGTGCTCGCCGAGCCGGTGCCGGCGGGCGAGCCGATCACGGTGACGCTGCGAAGCGAGCGGCACTATGCCTGCGCGGTCGGCTGCTTCCGTCTCTCGGTGTCGGCTGGCGGCGACGCCGAGGCCCGGGGGCACACGGCCGCGGAGGAGGCGGCGCTTGCGAAGCCTGCCGCGGTGCGGTCGAGCGAGGAGCGGCGATCGCTCTTGCGGAGGTTTCTCGCCTCCACGCCGGAACTCGCGGAGCCCGTCGCCGACATCCGCCGGCTCGAGGACAGTCTCCGTGAGGGCACCACCACGCTCGTGCTCCGGGAGCGTCCTGCCGGAAATCGTCGCGTCACGCATCGCCGCCATCGTGGTGAGTTCACGCAGCCCGAGGAGGCCGTGCGGCCGGCCACGCCCGGCTTCCTGCCCCCGCTCCCGTCCGACGCGCCCGCCGACCGGCTCGCCCTCGCGAAGTGGCTCGTCTCGCCGGACCACCCACTCACGGCCCGCGTGGCCGTCAACCGGCACTGGCACGCCTTCTTCGGTCGCGGGCTCGTGGCCACGCTCGAGGACTTCGGCCACCAGAGTGAGCCGCCGAGCCATCCCGATCTGCTCGACTGGCTGGCCGTGACGTTTGCGAACGATCTCGACTGGTCCACGAAAAAGCTCCACCGGCTGATCGTGACGAGCGCCACCTATCGCCAGTCGTCGGCCGTCTCGGCCGATCTCGCCGCCCGCGATCCCGCCAACGTCCTGCTCGCCAGGGGCCCGCGGGTTCGCCTCGAGGCGGAGGTGATTCGCGACTCCATGCTCGCCGCCGCGGGACTCCTGTCGACGAAGATGGGAGGTCCCGGCGTGCGGCCGCCGCAGCCCGACGGGGTGACGGAGGTCGCCTGGGGCCATCCGAAGTGGCCGGTGAGCAAGGGGGAAGACCGCCACCGCCGCAGCATCTACACCTTTCAGAAGCGGACGGCGCCCTTCGCGATGACGACCACGTTCGACGGTCCCACGGGCGAGTCGTGCGTGGTCCGCCGCGACGTGTCGAACTCGCCCCTGCAGGCGCTCACGGTGCTCAACGACCCGATGTTCGTCGAGGTGGCCCGGGCCCTCGGGGCCGCCGTGATGCGGGCCGGGTCCGACGACGCGACGCGGCTCGCCGACCTCGGCCGCCGGCTCCTCGCGCGGCCCTTCGACCCCGACGAGCAGGCGGCCCTCGCGGCGTTTCTCGCCAGGCAGCGGGAGCGGATCTCGGCCGGCGAACTCGACGCCGCGAAGTTCGTCGGTGAAAACGGTGCCGACGCGGGCGAACTCGCCGCGTGGATGCTCGTGGCGCGGGCTGCGATGAACCTCGACGAGACGGTGGTGAAGCGATGAGCGACCAGGTGCATCCGCTGCTCGAGACCACGAGGCGGCACTTCTTCCGGGACTGCGGGATCGGCGTGGGCAAGATCGCGCTGGCCGGCCTGCTCGCCGAATCGTTCGGTCGCCCGGCCGCGGCGTCGCCCGTCGGCCCGCTCGATCCGCGGCCGACGCACTTTCCGGGGCGGGCGCGGGCGGTGATCCAGCTGTTCATGGCGGGAGCGCCGAGCCAGCTCGACCTGTTCGACCACAAGCCGAGGCTCGCGGCGATCGAGGGCAAGCCGCTCCCGCCGGAGGTGATCGGCGGCCAGCGCTACGCCTTTATCCGCCCCGACGCGGCGGTGCTCGGCCCGCAGTATCGCTTCGCGCGGCACGGCCGGTGCGGGGCGGAGCTCTCCGAGATGCTGCCGCACCTGGCGAAGGTGGTCGACGACATCGCGATCGTGAAGAGCTGCCGCACCGACCAGTTCAACCACGCCCCGGCGCAGATCTTCATGAACTGCGGCTTCGCCCAGCCGGGGCGGCCGAGCATGGGCTCGTGGGTGACCTACGGCCTCGGCAGCGAGTGCCGAGACCTGCCTGCTTTCGTCGTGATGAGCACCGGCTCGGGCGTCAGCGGCGGCAGTGCCTGCTGGTCGAGCGGCTTCCTGCCGAGCAGCTACACGGGCACCCGCTTCCGCAACAAGGGAGCCCCGATCCTCAACGTGGATTCGCCCGCCGGCGGCGACATGCGGCTCGCCGCCGACACGCTCGACGTCGTGTCGCAGGTGAACCGCCGCCGCCTCGCCCTCGACGGCGACCCCGAGATCGCCACCCGGATCGCCGCCTACGAGATGGCCCACCGCCTGCAGACGTCGGCGCCGGAGCTGATGGCCCTCGCCGACGAGACCCCGGAGACCCTCGCCCTCTACGGCTGCAGGCCCGAGCAGGCGAGCTTCGCACGGGCCTGCCTGATCGCGCGGCGGCTCGTGGAGCGGGGCGTGCGGTTCGTGACGATCTATCACGAGGGCTGGGACGGCCACACGGACGTGGCGGGCAACGTGCGGAAGAACTGCGGGGAGACCGACCGGGCCAGTGCCGCACTCGTGGCCGATCTCAAGCGGCGGGGCATGCTCGACAGCACGCTGGTGGTCTGGGGGGGCGAGTTTGGCCGCACGCCGATGGTGGAGGCGAGCGCCGTCCTCGGCCGCTCGAAGGGCCGCGACCATCACCCCAACGCCTTCACGATGTGGCTGGCCGGCGGCGGCGTCCGCGGGGGTGTCACGTACGGCGAAACCGACGAGCTCGGCTTCCACGTGGCCCGCGACGAGGTGCACGTGCACGATCTCCAAGCCACGATCCTCCACTGCCTGGGCCTCGACCACGAGCGGCTCACCTACCGCCACCAGGGTCGCGACTTCCGCCTGACCGACATCCACGGGCACGTGGTCAGCGGGCTCCTCTCCTGAGTAGGATGTCGCAGGTGGCCGCCAGCGGGCGGTGGCCGCGTCGCGTTTCTCTCGGAGTCCGTCCATGCCACGGCCGTTTGCGTTGTCCGTCCTGCTGCTCGTCGCCGCCTGCCTGTCGATGGCGACCGGTGCGCGGGCCGACGACCCGTGGCTCGACATCGCCGGAGGCGACGGCCCCGGCCAGGGGAAGCGGGTGGTGCTCGTCAGCGGCGACGAGGAGTACCGCAGCGAGGAGGCGCTCACGCAACTCGCGAAGATCCTCGCCGCCCGCCACGGCTTCGACTGCCGCGTGGCCTACGCGATCGATCCGGCCACGGGCGAGATCGACCCCAACAACCGCACCAACATCCCCGGCCTCGAGGCCCTCGGCGACGCCGACCTCATGGTGATCGCCACCCGGTTCCGCACGCTGCCCGACGAGCAGATGCGGGAGGTCGATGCCTACCTGCGGAAGGGCAAGCCGGTGGTCGGCCTTCGCACCGCCACGCACGGCTTCGACTTTCCGAAGGGTGGAACCTTCGCACGCTACCACTGGCGGAACGGCGACGAGGCCTTCAAGGAGGGGTTCGGCCGCCAGGTGCTCGGCGAGACCTGGATCAGCCACCACGGCAAGCATGGCACCGAGGGCACCCGCGGCGTCGTGCCGCCCGCCGCCGCGGGCCATCCGATCCTCCGCGGGATCGCCGACGGCGACGTCTTCGGACCGACCGACGTCTACGGCGTGCGGCTCCCGCTGCCGGGCGATTCGCAACCGCTCCTGCTCGGGCAGGTGCTGACCGGGCTCACGCCCGACACCCCGCCGGTCGATGGCGGCAAGAACGCCCCGATGATGCCGATCGTCTGGACGAAGACGTATTCGATCGACGGCGGGCCCACGGGGCGGGTGGTCACGACCACGATGGGGGCATCCCAGGACATGCTCTCGGAGGGCTTCCGCCGGTTGCTCGTCAACGCCTGCTACTGGGCGACGGGCCTCGAGGACCGCATCCCCGAGAAGGCCGAGGTGGCGATCGTGGGATCCTTCGAGCCGTCGCCGTTCAGGAACAAC
>CAIKWU010000579.1 GCA_903831155.1 uncultured Planctomycetaceae bacterium
AGATCGACCCGGCCAAACTGGCCGGCGGCACGAGCATGGCGAGCGAGGAGGCACTCCACCTCGGGCTCATCCCGCGGATGCACCGCGGCATCTTCGCCATGAACGAACTCCCCGAACTCGACGAACTGGTGCAGGTTGGGATGTTCAACATCCTCGAGGAACGCGACGTGCAGATCCGCGGCTATCCCGTGAAGTTCGACATCGATTGCGTGCTGCTCTTCTCGGCGAACCCGTCCACCTACAACCGCTCGGGAAAGGTGATCCCGCAGCTCAAGGACCGCATCGGCTCGGTGATCCACACGCACTACCCGCGCGACCGCGACCTTGGCATCCGCGTGGCGGAGCAGGAGGCGGGCGTCGATCTCGGTGGCGAGTGGCCAATCGCCGTGCCCTCCTTCATGAAGGAGATCCTCGAGCAGATCACGATCGCCGCGCGGAAGAGCAAGTTCATCGACCAGCAGTCCGGGGTGAGCGCCCGCTTCTCGATTGCCAACTACGAGACGGTGGTGGCCAGCGCCCGGCAGCGGGCCGTGCGGCTCGGCGAGCGGCCGGCCGTGCCGAGGATCAGCGACCTGGGCCATCTCTATGCGTCGAGCCTCGGCAAGCTGGAGCTCGACCTGATGGGCAGCCACCAGATGACCGAGCGGCAGGTGCTCGACAGCGTCGTCGCGGAGGCGATCGCGACGGTGTTCGAGGAACACGTGGAGAAGCACGGTCTCGACGAGATCGCGAAGGTGTTTGCCCAAGGCGTGAAGATCGAGGTGGGCGACATGGTGCCATCGGCGACCTACCAGGAAAAAGTTGGAGAGGTGCCGGCAGTCTGGGAAAAAGCCTTCGAGGTGAATGTCTCGGCCGACCCCGCTGTGCGGGCCAGCTGCATCGAGTTCGTGCTCGCCGGCCTCTACGCCACCGAACGCATCTCACGGCTCCAGTCCCACGGCCGCACGATCTACGACACGGGAGGATTTCGGTAGGTTTTTCCTTCAGCATTCGCACGTCGTCTGGTATTGAAAAGATCGGCGTTCGGGTGCCCCTCGCGTAATCCGTGAGGGGCTGCCCGTGTCCCGAGAGCCGGCGTTGCTCGGGCACCGATCCGCCGCGGATTGGTCGGCGGAGGCAGGATGCCGGAGCGCAGTCAGCATCGAGTGAGTGAAGGCAGGATGCCGTAGCGAACGTCCGGCGACGGGGCATGGGCAGCCCCGAACCGTCGCCCCGGTTCACTTCGTTTCCTCAAGTCCCCGACCGAAAGCACTCATCCCTATGCCCAACCGTGACACGCTCGGTGGGATCGTCCACAGCTACCAGCGGTACGACCCCGCGCGGATTCCGCCGCCGCGGCCGCCGCAGGTCGATCTGGTCACGCCCGCCATGGAGCACATGCTCGAATTCGGCGACATGGATGAACTCACGGAGGAGCAGCTTGCCGAGGCGGTGATGCTCGACCCCGAGCAGATCAGGGGGCTCGGGCCGTCGCTGGGTCGGATGATCGAAGAGCTCGAGGCCCGCAAACGAAAAATCCTCGAACGGTACGAGGCCGACAGTGTGCGCAAGAAGGCGCGGAAGGCCTTCCATGCCGCTGCCCAGCAGGTGCAGCCGCCGTCCAAGCATCGCGACGCCTTCCAGCGGGCTGTGCGCGAGGAGCAGATCCGGCAGATCGAGCGGCTCTGGTATGCGCAGGACGACGATCAGAGCCGGTTTGGCATGCAGCTCGTCGGCCTGATCGACCGCCTCGGCGAGGCCTACCA
>CAIKWU010000580.1 GCA_903831155.1 uncultured Planctomycetaceae bacterium
CGCGACCGCGGAGCCGGTCGCCTGCGGCTCGTGGGTCTCGTCGATCCGGCACTCCCACCGCCCGATCGCGGGCACGTGGCGGCGTGCGACGAGATCCGCGGGACGTTCGTCGCCGATTCGGCCGCGACTTCGGTGTTCCTCTCGCTGTCGCCGATGACGCACGACACGCGGCTGCCGGCGCGGCTGCTCGATCGCCCCGGCGTCCGCGCGGCCGCGGTGATCTACGACTTCATCCCGGTTGAGTTTCCAGACCGCTACCTCGGCTCGCGCGAGGCCCTCCACCGCTACGCCGCGGCATCCGCCTGGCTTCCGGCCTACGAGGCGTTCTTTCCGATCTCGTGGCATGCCGCGGAGCAACTCAGCCGCCGGCATCACGTCGATCCCGACCGGATCGCCGTGACCGGCGTGGCGCTTCGCGAAGCCTTCTGCCGGCGCCTCACCGACGGGACCGCGCGGCGGCCCCGGGAGGCGGCCGACGAATCGATCCTCTTCATCGGCGGCCCCGACGAGCGCAAGAACCTCGACGCGGCGGTGGCAGCCTACCGTCTGCTCCGGGGAGCCGGCCGGAGGCACCTCCAACTCGTGATCGCGGGCGCGTATCCGTCGGACTGGCGCAGGCGGGTCCTCGCAGCCTGCCGGAACGATGCCGACGGCGTGCTCTTTCTCGACCGCGTCACCGACGACGATCTCGCCGACTGGCACGGGCACGCTCGCGCCACCGTGATTGCATCGCGGGCGGAGGGCTTCTCGCTGCCGGTCATCGAGGGCATCGCCGCCGGCGGCGTGGTGGTCGCATCCGACATTCCGGTCCACCGCGAGCTGCTCGCCGACCCCGGCGTCCGCTTCGAACCCGACCGTCATGACCGGCTCATGGCGATCCTCGCACGGCTGCTCGACTCCCCCGCCGAACGGGCGCGGCTCGCCGCCGCCGAGCGTCCCGTCGCGGAGCGATTCACCGTCGAGGCCGTGGCGGACAGGTTCTGGGAGGCGTTTTCGCAGCGGTTCGTGCCCGCGACGACCGCGGCCCCGGTGCCGTCCCCCCGCCCGCGGCGGCGATCGATCGCGCTGGTCACGCCGTTTCCTCCCGACAGGACCGGCGTGGCCGACTACTCGCTGCGGTGCATCGAGTCGCTCGCCCGGCACGTCGACGTCGACGTCTACACCGATCAGGCCGCCCCGCTGCCCACCGCGGCGGTCCGGGAGTTCCACCCGATCTCCGCCGCCGCGTGGCTGCGGCCCGACTACGACGCCACGATCGCCGTCGTGGGCAACTCCAGCTTCCACACGCGGATCATCGAGCTGCACCGCCGCTTCGGCGGGCCGTGCATCATCCACGACAACCGCCTGGCGGAACTGACGGCGTGGGCGAAGGGAGCCGAGCACCTGCGGACCCTCGCGGAGCGGGCGCTCGGCCGGAGCGTGCGGGCCAACGAGGTGGCGGGCTGGCTCGCCGATCCCGGCGGCCTGCCGACGCTCTTCTACGACGAGATCATCGATGCCGCACGGCCCTTGTTCGTGCACAGCCGCGGCATCCAGGAGCACGTTCGCCGCCTCTACCACGTGGAGGCGGAGTATCTCCCGTTCTGCGTCTATCGCAGCTTCAGCGCGGCCGAGATCACGGCCGCGGCCCGCCTCGCGGCCCGCCGGTCGCTCGGCGTCCCGCACGACGAGACGATGATCGTGTCGTTGGGCATCGTCGATGCCGTGAAGTCGCCCGATGTGTGCGTCGATGCGATCGCGTCGCTGGAGCGGCTGGGGCACCGGGCCCGGCTGCACTTCGTCGGCGAATGTCCAGCCGCCGCGCGGGAGGCGCTCGAACGGCGGGCGGCGTCCGCGGGGATCGCGGGCCGCCTGGCCTTCTCGGCCGCGTGGCTCGACGAGGCCGACTACCGCCGCTATCTCGTGGCCGCCGACGCCGGAGTGCAGCTCCGTGGCCACTTCTTCGGAGGCCTGTCGGGAGCGCTGATGGACTGCGTCGCGTCCGGCCTGCCCACCGTCGCCAACGATGATCTCGCCGCGGCCGTGGAGACGCCCGACTACGTCGCCCGCGTTCCCGACCGTCCCTCCGCCGTCGCGGTGGCCGACGGACTCGCCGCCTGCCTGCGGCGGGGCCCCGACCGCTCGCGGCACGAGGCCAGCCGCCGCGACTTCGTCGCCGCGCACGGATTCGATACCTATGCCCAGAAACTGCTCGACACCGTGATCGGCGATCATGACGGGGCGTCACCCCGGCTGGCGGCCCCGGCTGCGGTCGCGTGCTCGGTCGCCGCGCCTCCGCAGCGGATCTTCGTCGATGCGTCCTACTCGGCCTCCTCGCCCGGACACTCCGGCGTGGCCAGGGTGGTGGGCCGCACGTGGCAGTCGATCCGCGACCAGGCCGGCCGTCACGGCTGGGCCGTGCAGCGGGTCGCCGCGCGGGACGGCCGATTCGTGGGGATCGACGAGTCCGGGAGTCCGATCGGCGGTCCACCGCGGTTCCGCGCGGGCGACATCTTGCTTCTTGCCGACGCGTACTGGGCGTTTCCGGCGGTCTGGCCGGCCGTCGAGCAGGCGCGGGCGGCGGGCGCCACGAGCGTGCCGCTGGTCTACGACCTGATCCCGCTGCAGCATCCCGAGATCTACGGCGCCGAGGGCGCCCGGATGTTCCGTCGCCACCTCGACGCCGTCGTGCGGCACGCAGATCTCGTGGTCACGATTTCCGAGACTGTGGCTGACGACCTCGCGGCCGCGATCCACGCCGACCGGTTCCTCCGCGACGGCCCCGCGATCCTGCCGTGGCGGCTTGGCTGCGACATCCCCGCATCGACCGGCCGGGTCCGGGACGGCGTGGCGAGGCTGTTCCACGACCGGGCTCCGGACTCCGCGTATCTCGTCCTGGGGGCCATCGAGACCCGGAAGAACCACGGGTTCGTCCTCGAGGCCTTTCGGCAGCTCTGGAGCGATCCTGCGACGGCGCACGTGCGGCTCGCGGTCGTGGGCCGGCCGGGCCACGGGGCGGCGCCGATCCTCGCCTCGCTCCGGGCCGACCAGCGGTATGGCGATCGTCTCGTCCTGTTCGACGACTGCGCCGACGCCGAGGTCGAGCATGCCTATCACCATGCCCGCGGGCTCGTGTTCGCGTCGATCGCCGAGGGCTTCGGGCTGCCGATCGTGGAGGCACTCCGACACGGGCAGCAGGTGTTCGCCAGCGACCTCCCGATCCACCGCGAGGTCGGCGGCGACGACTGCGGCTACTTCCCGCTCGACCGGCCACATGCGCTCGCCGCTGCCCTTCGGGCGCACGAAGCCTCCCATGCCGGGCGGAGCATCCCACCGCGGCAGGTGCGTCAGCCGCAGAGCTGGGACGAGGCGGCCAAGGCGCTGCTCGACGCCGTCATCGCCCGTCGGGATGCCGGAGCCTTCCGCCATGCCGGCTGAACGGTCCCTGCTGCGGTGGCTGCTCGACCGGTGGCGAAGGCCGCCCGGCCGCTACGACTACGCCCGCATCCGCCTCACGGCCGCCGACATCCAGGCGAAGGCCTATCGTCGGCATCTGGGGGGCGGGGCGGACAAGTGGGACCGCCGTGGCCGCTTCCAGGTCGTTCTGCTGCGGGCGCTCGGCCTCGAGCCGCACCACCGGCTTCTCGACGCGGGATGCGGGCCGCTTCGGGCCGGCGTGCACCTGATCGACACGCTCGACGAGGGCCGCTACTGCGGCATCGACTTCAACCCCGACTTCATCACGACCGCCCGCTACCTCGTGGCGGCGAATGGGCCGCTCACGGCGAAGTCTCCGCGACTCGAGCGGCTCGACGACTTCGCCTGCGAGCAACTCGGCGACGACCGCTTCGACTGGGTGCTCGCCTTCTCGGTGCTCAACCACTGCACGGAGCGATCCCGGGCGTTGTTCTTTCGCAACGTGCTGCCGGTGATGGCGCCGGCAGCGAGGCTCGTGATCACGCATGCCCACTGGCTCGATCCTGCCGCCTTCGCGACAGGCCCCCTGCGGATC
>CAIKWU010000581.1 GCA_903831155.1 uncultured Planctomycetaceae bacterium
CGCCCCGGAAATCACGGGCGAAACCGCCCGGAAAAAAATCCGCGGCCCGAAATCCACCCCGAGGCCCGAATCACAAGGACGGTGGGCCGATTCCGGCCCGGGAGCCCTCGGATCAGCTGAAAACCCTGGAAAACAAGGGTTTTGAGAGGCGTCTCACCGCTCCGGTGACCGCCTCACACATGCGGTGGGCCCCCGGACCGCCCCCCGGGGACCCCGGCGGCCGGGCGGGGTCAGCGGTTGCGAATGAGCGTCGGTGCCAGCCACACGCCCCAGTCAGACGCCTTTCCGTCGCCGGCGTCCTCCGTGACCAGTTCGATCTCCTCGACGCCCTCGACATCGACGTCGTAGCGGTCGAGGCGTCCCGGCTCGAGCCGTCGCGAACGATAGACCTCACGGCCGTCCGCACGGATGACGAACACCACGCTCCCGCCGCCCTCGGCCAGCCCGCACTCGCCGGAGAGCCGCCGCCAGCCCCCCTCGAGGCGATACCGGTGAAGGGCCGGAGCATGCGCGTAGATGCCTGTGTCGAACACCCTGCCCCCTGCCACGATCACGCTCTCCTGCCGCGGCAGGTGGTCGTAGGCGGGCTTCAGCCAGCCCACGCGAGCCTCGACGGGCTCGAGTCGCGAGAGCGGGATGCTCGCCGCGTCCGTCTCCGGCGCGTTCGGCATGGGGGGCTTGGGCCTGCGGACGCCCGCGAGGATCGTGGTGGCGAGCGTGCGGGCGCGGCCCCCCTCCGGAAGCGCCTCGCGGAGCCGCTCCGCGGCCGCGAAGTCTCTCCTCGACACGGCGTCGCAGAACGGGGCGAGAGCGAGCGAGACCTCCATGGCCTCGATGTCCACCGTTCCATCCTTCGCCACGGAGTAGGGATGCGTGATCCTCGTCGTGCCGCCGTTGGCATGGCAGGCGACGAGCCGCAGCGCTCCCGTCTTCCCGGGCACGAGCGGCGTGCAGGCGATCTCGAAGCGTCCGTCGGCGTCGGGCACCGCCGTCACCGTGCGGGCGTCGTAATCGTCGTTGCCCTCCGGATCGAGATAGGCGACCAGCGCGTAGACCGGGATGGGGCTGACGACACGGCCCCGGAACGTGAACGAACGTCGGTCAGCCGTGACCTCGGCCCCCAGCCCGTCGAGCGTGGCCCTCGCCTCCAGCCGCATGCCCCTGACCGACCCCGAGAACTGCGGGTGCGACGCGAGCCTGAGGGCGTGGGCCAGCGTCAGGAACGTGCCCTTGCCCTCGCCCCGGCGGTCGTCGCCGTAGGTGCGGTTCCCGCTTCCCATCAGCGCCGTGCCGCGGACTGCCTCGTCGTCGCGCTCGCGGCAGTGGGGCAGCCCGAGGGCATGGCCGAGCTCGTGGGCGATGCCCCCGATGAAGATCGAGTTGTGCTTCCCGAGGGAGATCCGTCCGTACTGGCCGTCGCGGACGAGCGGTTCCTTCAACGGCAGGTTTGCGACGTCGAGCTCGGGGGAGTCGAGCTGCCATGCCGTGCCGCCCCGCTGGTCACCGCCCGCGTAGTAGGGGCTCTTGTGACGGAAGGTGAGTCGCGCCGGATCCCACTCGGCGAGGTTCGTGAAGATCATGATCGTCTCGCGGTCGATGTCGATGCCCTGCGCGCGGAGCACCGGCCGGCACTCGTCGCGGATGCGTCCGCCGTCGCCGCCCTCGTAGTCGGCGAAGGTCCCCTCGCCGACGACCTCGTGGACCACGAGCCGGCCGTTGGGATCGCGGTCGAGACGGATCGTCCGGGGCCCGAGGCCATGCCGCTCCGTCTCGCGGCGATAGAAGGCCTGGATGTCGGTGAGGATCCGGTCGAGCCGCTCCCGATGCCCGGCGGCGAAGTCGCGGTCCTTCGTCCGCCAGCAGATCACGTGGAGCCTGCGATCGCCGGGCTCGGGAGCCTCGGCGTGCCAGGCGTCGAGGACGCTTCGGGCCCGGGCCGCCTGGGCCCCCGCGCCGTCGTCGGCGCGGGCGGCGGCCGCGCAGGCCGCGGCGATCAGGATGAGGATCGGCATGGCTCCCTCCGGTGAGAATGAACCGCAGTCCCGGCGGGTCAGCCCCCCGCGGCGATCCGCGTGTCGGCCAGGATCGCATCGATGTCGTCGTCGGTCGTCGCCCACGAGCACATGAAGCGGCAGCCCCCCGAGCCGATGAAGTTGTAGAACTTCCAGCCCTTGGCCCGCAGCTCCTCCGCGACGGCATCCGGCAGCCGGGCGAAGACGGCGTTGGCATGCCGCTCGCCGAGAACCTCGACCGCGGGGATGCTGCGAAGCCCCGCCTCCAGCCGGGCGGCGGCGGCGTTCGCGTGCCGCGCGTTCTCCAGCCAGGCGCCGTTCTCGAGGAGTCCGACCCACGGGGCCGTCAGGTACCGCATCTTCGACGCGAGCTGGCCCGCCTGCTTGCAGCGGTAGGCGAACTCCTCCGCGAGCGCGGTGTCGAAGAACACCACCGCCTCGCCCACGCCCATGCCGTTCTTCGTGCCGCCGAGGCAGAGCACGTCGACGCCGACGTCGCGGGTGATCTGCCGGGGCGCCACACCGAGCGCTGCGACGGCGTTGGCGAACCGGGCACCGTCCATGTGGAACCGCAGGCCGTGCCGGCGGCAGGTCGCGCCGATGGCAGCCAGTTCGTCGATCGAATAGGTCGTGGAGAGTTCCGTGGCCTGGGTGACGCTCACCACGCGGGGCTTCGGGTAGTGGATGTCCCGCCGCCGCTCGACCGCGTGCGTGATGCCGTCGGGCGTGAGCCTGCCGCCCGGCCCCGGCAGCAGCAGGAGCTTCGTGCCGTTGGAGAAGAACTCCGGCGCGCCGCACTCGTCGGTCTCGACGTGGGCCACCTCGTGGCAGAGGATCGCGTGGTACGACTGGCACATGGCCGCCAGGGCGAGCGAGTTGGCGGCGGTGCCGTTGAAGACGAAGAACACCTCCGCGTGGCCCTCGAACATCTGGCGGATGAGGTCGCAGGCGCGGGCCGTCCAGGGGTCGTTGCCGTAGCTCGATTCGCAGCCGGCATTGGCCCGCTCCACCGCCGCCCAGGAGGCCGGGCACATCGGCGAGGTGTTGTCGCTGGCGAACTGGCAGCCCGGCGTCACGGCGTTCGGCATGGGATCGATCCTCGCGTCGGTCAGGGGAGGGAAGGCACCGCGGGCACGTCGCCGCTGGAGATCGCACGCCAGTGGTGCCGGTACTCGCGGGGCGACGATCCGGTCTTCGTGCGGAACAGCCGCGAGAAGTGGTAGGGATTGCGGAAGCCGAGGGCGATCGAGATCTGCTTCACGGTCAGGTTCGAGTCGCGGAGCATCTCGCCGGCCCGGCGGATCTTCAGCTGGAGGTGGTATTTGTAGGGGCTCTGTCCGGTCTGCTCCTTGAAGAGCCTGAAGAAATGCGTCCGGCTCACGTCGAACTCGTCGATCAGGTCCTCGACGACGGGCAGGCCGCCCGGATCCTCCTCGAGCCGCAGCCGGGCCCGGCTCACCACGTCCTGCAGCCGCGGGATCGACCTCACCGCCGAGGCCGCACCGAGGAGCCGCGCGACGATCTCCAGGGTCTTGGCGCCGGCGATCTGGACGAATCCCGCCGGCTCGGACCGGAGGGCGTCGAGCACATCGCCGAATCCGCGGACGATCGACGGATCGAGGCCGGCGCGGAGCACGGCACGGTCGGGACGGATGACGCCTTCACCCCGCATGCGGTCCGGAATCTCGCCCTGGAAGTGAATCCAGTGGATGCCCCATCCGGTGCGCTTGCGTGGCCGGTAGCGATGCCAGACGCCGGGGAACAGCACGACGGCATCGCCGGCCCGCAGATCGACCGGCCCCGTGCCGTGGGAGTCGAACTCCCCCTCGCCGTGGGCCACCCGGACGACGCCGTATTCGCTGAGCACCCGGCCCGCATCCCACTCGTAGAAGTGGCCGGGCGGGTGGCGACGGGGCGGAAGCAGATCGCACCCCGGTGCGGCCGGTTGGTAGCCGGCCCCGGTCACGCTCACACCCCAGCACGAATCGCCCGGGTTGACCGGCAGGTACCGGTAATATTCGCGGCGTTCGTGAGTGGCACTTTTGGCCATGATAGACGCAGCGTATTCGTTTCGGCGGGCCGATGCCACTGCGGAAATGACACGATTTCCGCGGGCATCCGGAGTGGTGGTGCGGGCCCTCCGGCGGCGGAGATTGGTACGAATGGGCAGCATTCCGCACTTTCAGGCATGCTGTTCGGAACGTCATCGCCGGGGTATGACTGCATCGAATCGCGGGGCCCGC
>CAIKWU010000582.1 GCA_903831155.1 uncultured Planctomycetaceae bacterium
CGGCGACCGCCAGCATCTTCGACAGTTCATCGACCGTTGCCGGCCTCATCCAGCTCAATGGCGCCACGATCAACTCGGTCGCCAATACGCTGATCCGCCTGTCCGGATCGGCGAACCTCACGCTCGCCGGCGTTTCCACCGGCACGCTCGGGCTTCGCCTGGGAAACACGAACGGCATCTTCGACGTGTCCAACGGCCGCACCCTCACGATCAACGGCGATATCTCCCAGCCCTCCGGCACGTCGTCGGGGTTCACGAAGACCGGAGCGAACACACTCGCCCTCGGCGGATCGAACTCGTTCACGGGCCTCGTGACCTTGAGCGCGGGCACCCTGAGCCTCAACAACTCCTTCGCCCTCGGCACGGGCACGCTGTCGCTGGGCACCAACGCCACACAGGTGTCGCTTGCCTCGGCGAACCTCGACATCACCAGGCCCGTGACGGTCACGGGCGGCGGCGGCGGGGCGAGCGGCGCCGGCCTGATCCACTTCACCCCCGCCACGGGCAGCGGCACCTGGAGCGGCAACATCGCCGTCAACGGCAGCCCGACCGCCGGCGGCTTTTTCGGCACCGGAGGCGGCGAACTGGTCGTGGCCGGCAACGTCACGTCGGCCAGCCAGAACATTTCGATCCGCATCGGCACGGTGACGCTGTCCGGCACGGCCAACTCCTTTCCGCAGTTCTCCATCAGCCAGGGGACGGGAAAGGTCGGTTCGGCCGGAGCGATCCCCGGGGATTCGCGGGTGGAAGTGGGAGCCAACGCCGCGTTCGTCAGCACCTTCGACACCAACGGCTTCAGCCCGTCGTTCCGCGCCTTGACGTCGCTCTCCTCCACGTCGGCGACCGTCACCAACAACGGGGCGTCTGAGTCGACGATCACGCTCACCGGAAGCACCTACAACTCGATCCCGAACACGGTCATCAGCCGGTCGGGCACCGCCTCGCTCACGATCGGCAGCGGCACGGGTGTGCTCGGCCTCACGTTCTCCACCGGCACCGCCATGCCCGTGATCGACAACAGCACCGGCGTCGTGATCAGTTCCACGATCACGTCGGCCAACGGTTTCACGAAGACCGGCGCTGGATCGCTGGTGCTCAGTGCCAGCAGCGGGAGCCTTCTGGCCGGCACGATCACCGGTTCGGCCGGGACGATCGTGGCCCGCACGCCGGGCGCACTGGGCAGTGGCACGGTGACCCTCGCCGGCGGCACCCTCCAGTTCGACACCGCCGGCGGCACCTATCCGATCCCGATCACAGCGGCCACCGCGGCTCAGATCAATGCCAACAACGTGGCCGTGACCCTGAGCGGCCCGATCACGATCGATGGCGACATCGTCTTCCGCGGTCAGGGTGGTGGCAACAACCAGTTCACGCTCAGCAACGCCAACGCCATCACCTCCACGAACAACTCGAACGTCACGTTCAACGTGGACTCCAGCCAGAACCATACGGTCTCGGGAATCATCAGCATCGGCACGGGCACCGTCAGCAAGGCGTCCTCCGCGACGCTGACCCTGTCCAACGGGGACAATGCGTTCTCCGGCGGCCTCAACCAGAATGGCGCTGGTGGGATCACCATCTCCGCCAACGGCGCCCAGGGCAGCGGGCCGATCGCGTTTGGCGTGGGCGGCAGCGGAGCGATCACATTCTCGAACGTCAGCGGCACGGTCGCGAACGACATCGTGGCGAGCGGGGGCACGGGCGGCATCACGAAAACGGGTGCCAGCACGCTGACCCTCGCGGGCGCCAACACCTACACGGGCAACACGGTGGCCGGCGCCGGCACGCTCGCCTTCGGAGCCGACCAGTTGCTCTCGGGGACTCTGGTCGCGGGCAGTTCGGCCGGTTCGACGACGGTCGCGAATCTGGACTTCTCGTCGGCGAGCGGCACGTTCGGCGGGCTCACCGTGCAGACCAACAGCAGCAACGACAACGCCGTCACCGTCGGCAGCGGCCGCACGCTCGCCATCAACGGAAACGTCACGATCGGGGCCAGCACGGGGACCAACGTCGTCACCAAACTCACGGTCGCGGGCGAGGGCGGGTTGACCGTGACCAACACGGCGACGGCGGGCACGTTCCGGGTCGGTGCGGCCACCGGAGGCTCCAACTACAACCCCGCCACGGTCGATCTCAGCGGGCTCGGCACGTTCACCGCCACGTTGTCGGATCCCTCCAGCGTCTTCCGGATCGGCGACAACAACACCACGTCAACGAGCATCAACTCGAGCACCATGACCCTCGCACCGACGAGCACGATCACCGTGGCGACGTTGGCGATCGGCGACACCTGCGGCTCGGCCTCGGTCCAGGCGCTGCTGCTCGGCAGCGGCAGCCAGACGATCAACGCGAACACGCTGTCCGTCGGCCTCAACACCACCACCGTCAACCAGAAGCGGTCGAGCGGGCTGCTGCAGTTCGCCAGCGGCAGCGGCAGCCTGGTGGTCCGCGGCCAGGACGGCACGTCCCCCGCCGCCCTCGCCATGAACAAGTCGTCGTCGGCGACGACGTCCGTGCCCGTGGCCATGCTCGACGTGACGGGGCACGATGCCGATCTGCTGCTGTCGTCGATCGACATGACGATCGTTTCGGCCGGTGGCGGCGGTGCCATCGGGAACTACGACTCCACGATGTCGTTCGACAGGGGCACGCTGACCAGCGGCACGACCGTGCTCGGATCCCGCACTGCCGGCAACGCCACATCCGGCGTGTTCACCGCGACCGCCAACGTCGGCTCGGCCTCGAACTCTGCCAACACCGCGAGCCTCGGTGCGGTGACGCTCGCCACCCACAGCGGATCGACCTGCACGATCCGCGGCGTGCTCAACGTCTCGGGTACCGCGACCAGCGTCACGCTGGACAGCCTCTCGATCGCCAGCAACACATCCGGCGTCGCCGGTGGCGTCTCTTCCGGCACGGTGGCGATCAGCGGCGGGGTCACGACCGTCGCCGGCGGCATCACGCTGGCTTCGTCCGCGGGCTTCGGCACCGTCAACGGCACCCTGAATCTCACCGGCGGCTCGCTCACCGTCGGCGGCGACATCACCCAGGCCGGCACGGTGACCGGGTCGCTCGGCCTGAACGGCGGCTCGCTCAACATGGCGGGCTTCGCCATCGGTTCGCTGTCGAACCCGATTTCGGCGGGCTCGTTCGTGGCAGGCACCCTGCAAAACCTCGGTGAGTACAACGGCGGTGCGGCTCTCCAGAAGACGGGCTCGGGCCTGCTCACGCTCGCCGGCAGCAACGCCTTCACCGGCGGGGTTCAGGTGAACGCCGGCACGCTGACGGCCGACAGTCTCGCGGCCTTCGGGAGCGGCACGCTGGCCGTGGCGGGCGGCACGCTCGATCTCGGCGGACTCGCCGTCACGAATGCCCTCGCCGTGAGCACGGGCTCGGTGACCAACGCCTCGGCCTACGCCGGCACACAGAACGTGACCGGAGCCGTCAGCTACGCCGGCACGATCGGCGGCACCGTGAACGTGGCGGCCGGCGGCCTGCTCATGGGCAACAATGTCACGTTCACCGGCGCGGTCGGCGTCACCGGCACCCACTCGCCCGGTGCCTCGCCCGGCCTGCAGACGTTCACCAACGGCCTCGGCTACACGTCGGCCGCCACCCTCATCTGGGAGCTCTCGGCCAACACGGCGTCGGCCATCGATCGCGGAATCCTCTTCGACGCCATCGACCTCACGACAGGTGGCGCCCTCTCGATCGACTCGTCGGCCACGATCAGCCTCGTGTTCAACGCCCCGCTCGCCGACTCCACGCCATCCACGGTGGACTGGGACGACGCCCTCTGGGGCAGCCCGCAGCAGTGGAAGGCGATCGACGTCCTCGCTCCCGTCACCTGGAACGAGGTCAGCTTTGCGAACGTGCTCGTGGGCAACGACATCAACGGAGCCTCGCTCGCCACGAAGCGGCCCGGAGCCTCGTTCTCCGTCGCGGCCCAGGGCGGCGACCTCTACGTGGTCTACGTTCCCGAGCCCAGCCTCCTGGCGGCAGGGGTGGCCGGCCTGGGCCTCGTGCTCGTCATCCGCCGGCGGCGGTGACCGCCGGTAGGGCACACGATTTCGGGCGCGTCAAGCCGCGGCGGCCTCATTTTCCCCGGTGATTCGGCCGCCACGGGTGGGTCGTTCCGCAGGCACCTTGCGCGCCGGTCGCACGCCGAATGGCGGTTGTCGTCGTCGTGCCGCCCCCCGACCGCGGCAGAAATTTTTCTCTCCGCCGACGCCGATTCACTCTCGCGTCGGCGGCTCGGGTCGAGTCGTCGTTCGGTTGCCTCATCTCCCCCCAGCAAAGCAGGATGCCCACCATGCAGCGGATGCTCATCATCGTCGCCGTCGCCGCGACCCTCGTGATCGGTGCCTCGACGTCGCAGGCCCAGAACACCTCCACTCAGATCGGTGCCCGGAAGGGCCCCGTCGCCAAGCTCGTCGAGCTCGAGCGTCGGAAGAACGAGTGGCTCCGCCAGCGGTTCGGCCGCTAAGCCGTTCCTCCCGTCGCTCCGGCGGCGGTGATGGTCACGCTACGATGAACGCAGCGGGTCGGCATGCCTCCAGGCACGCCGGCCCGCTGCCCTTTATTCCGGAGGTGGCCCGGTGGAGACGGCAACCCGAGACTGGCACGCAGGCCTGCAGGCCTTCGTGGCCGAACATCGGCTGGTCAGGCCACTGGCCACGCCGGAGGCGGACCCCGCAGCCTGGAGCGCCGAGCGGTCGCTTCTCGGCGCCTCGCTCGCCCCCCGTCTCGCCGAGGCGGAGCGGATCCGTACCGGGCGCCACGTCCTCCCCTCGGTCGATCTTGATCCCATCTTCGTCCTCACCACATCGGCCCCCGGGATCGCCGCGGCCGAGAGCCTCCTCGCCGCCAGTCCCGAGATCGCCGCGATCGCCGCTTCCCGAATTATTCCCGTGACCGAACTCGAGTACCGTCTCTGGTGCATTCGCCACCCCGACGAGTCCCATCGCCACCACGTCAATCTCTGGTCGTGGTTGAAGACCAGAGTGCCGCGTCAGCGGTGGCCTGAGTTCGCCGCACATCCGCTCCGCGCGGGCGAGGCCTACTGGATCCATCGGGAGGGGTTGACGGGCGGCGGAGAGCTCGACCGGCGGGCGAGTCACCTCTGGCGCTGGGATGGCCGGCATGCCTCCCTCCTGAAGGCGTTCATCACCGAGCGAGCGGCCCCCAGGCTGGGAGAAGCCAGACCCTGACCGCCCCGACGTGGGGTCGCCGTTCAGAAGGAGTGAATTGCCGTTTTTCAGGGCGGCCGTTACCTTCCGGGCTCACGTCACCCCGGACTCCTTCCATGCCGCCCCGTATCCTCGTCACCACGACCTCGTTCCAGGACACCCCAGGCCCTCATCACGAGGCCCTGGCCGCCACCGGCTGGGAGTTGATCACCGCCCGTGGCCCGCTCTCCGAGGCCGATACGGCGGCGCTGATGGGCGAGATCGACGGCACCATCTGCGGCGACGACGCGATCACCCGGGCGGTCCTCGAGAAGGCCCGGCCCCGGCTGAAGGTGGTCTCGAAATACGGCATCGGTGTCGACAAGATCGACGTGAAGAGCTGCACCGAGTTCGGCATCCCGCTCCTCTTCACCCCGGGCGTGAACCACACCACGGTCGCCGAGCACGCCTTCCTGCTGCTGCTGGCGCTGGAAAAGAACCTCCTCTTCCACACCGACTCCGTGCGGTCCGGCGGCTGGAAGCGGCAGACGGGCCATGAGCTGCTCGACAAGACGATCGGCATCGTGGGCATGGGCCGCATCGGCAAGGAGGTGGCGATCCGGGCCAAGGCGTTCGGCATGAAGCCGATCGGCTACGACGTCTACTGGGACGAGGCCTTCGGGAAGGAGCACGGCATCCCGCGGGCCGCCACCCTCGACGAGGTGTTCGCCGCCGCCGACTACATCTCCCTCCATACGAACCTCACGCCCGAAACCCGCGACC
Source organism: uncultured Planctomycetaceae bacterium (assembly GCA_903831155.1). Taxonomy (GTDB): domain Bacteria; phylum Planctomycetota; class Planctomycetia; order Pirellulales; family UBA1268; genus QWPN01. The sequence goes on from CAIKWU010000582.1 coordinate 5,952, forward strand.
TGATCCGGGCAGAGACGATCGCGAAGATGAAGCCGGGGGTGATCCTTCTCAACTGCGCCCGGGGCGAGATCGTGAACACGGCCGACATGGCCGCTGCACTCGCCTCCGGCAGGGTGCGAGGCTACGGCACCGACGTCCTCGACGAGGAACCGCCGAAGGCCGACCACCCGCTCACGAAACTGCCCAACTGCCTCGTCACACCCCACGTCGGCTCCCGCACGCACGAGAGCGTTCAGCGGCAGGCGATGGCCGCCGTCACCAACCTGATCCGGGCGATGCACGGCGAGAAGCCGCTGGCCCAGGTCAACCCGGAAGTCCCCGTCACCAAGGTCGTGTGAGCCCAATGTCCGAAACGTTCCACGTCGTCCCGGTCGAACTCCACGAGACGATCGTCCGCTCTGCCTATCTCCACCGCGGCTTCGATGCCGCCGAGGCCGACCACGCCGCAAAGCTCGCCACCGCGGCGACCCGGCACGGCATCCGCACCCACAACGCGATCAAGGCGCTGCACCTCGACGAGCTGTTCGGGTCGAAGGCGGGGGGCTGCGTGCCAAAGGCGTCGATCCGGCGGCTGCCGACCCGCTTCAAGGCGGCCGAGGTCTGGGATGCCCAGAAGAAGCTCGGGCAGGCCGTGGCCTGGGAGGCGATCGACACCTGCATGAAGCTGGCCGACACCTACGGCTGCGGAACGGTGTCGATCGACAACGCGTTCCACTACCTGTGGGGCGGCGGCTACGTGATGGAGGCCGCAAAGAGGGGCTACATCGCCTACACGAACTGCACGGCGTCGCTCGCCGAGGTGGTGCCGTTCCGGGGCAAACACCCGACGCTCGGCACGAACCCTCACTCTTGGGGCTTTCCGACGACCGAGGCTGTGGGCTATCCCATCGTGATCGACTGGGCGACGAGCGTGATCGCCATGGGCCGGGTGCAGCAGCTCAAGCGCGAGGGCAAGCCGCTGCCACCGAACGCGGCCGTGGACAAGGACGGCAACCCGACGACCGACCCCGACAAGGCGGTGTCGCTGCTGCCGTTCGGCGACCACAAGGGCTACGGGCTCTCGCTGATCAACGAGATCGTCGCGGGCTTCATCGGCGGCTCGCTGCCCACGATTCGCAGCCGGGCTCCGGTGGCGGGCGAGAAGCAGAACTGCGCGTTCTTCTTCCAGGTGATCCACCCCGAGGCGATGAGCGGCGGCGCCTTCGCGAAGGGCCGCTCCCAGGCGGCGAACGTAAAGGCCGTGCTGGCCGACATCCTCGGCCATGGCAACGAGCAGTGCATGCTTCCCGGGCAGCTCGAGGCCGAGGCGGCCAGGCGGAGCGAGCGGTTGGGCGGGCTGCTGTTTTCGACGGCGGAGGTGGCCGCGCTCAACGAGATCGCCCACGAGGCCGGCGTGGCGCCGCTTGACCCCGCTGCCCTTCCCACCGCTTGATTCCACTCCCCACGTTCTCCCGCCGAAAGGATTCCCCGTGTCGCTGCCCATCAGGCCCAAGGATCAGTGTGCCTTCGACCAGGTCTCGCTGGGCGAGATCATGCTGCGGCTCGATCCGGGCGAGGGGCGAGTCCGGACGGCCCGGCAGTTCTCGGTGTGGGAGGGGGGCGGCGAATACAACGTCGCCCGCGGCCTGCGGAAGTGCTTTGGCCTGAAGACGGCCGTCGTGACCGCGTTCGTCGACAACGAGGTGGGCCACCTCGTCGAAGACTTCATCATGCAGGGGGGCGTCTGCACCGACTTCATCCAGTGGCGGCCCGACGACGGAATCGGGCGAACCGTCCGCAACGGCCTCAACTTCACCGAGCGGGGCTTCGGCATCCGGGGCGCCGTCGGCGTGCCCGACCGCGGCAACACGGCGGCCAGCCAGATGAAGCCCGGCGACGTCGACTGGGACCACCTCTTTGGTACCCTCGGTGTGCGCTGGTTTCACAC
>CAIKWU010000583.1 GCA_903831155.1 uncultured Planctomycetaceae bacterium
GGCACATACGACACCGGGTCGATCGCCTGGATGCTCGTCAGTGCAGCGCTCGTGTTCCTGATGATGCCGGGTCTCGCGCTGTTTTACGGCGGCATGGTTCGGGCCAAGAACCTCCTCAACATGTTCATGCTGGTGATGGTGTGCGTGCCGCTGATCACCCTGGAGTGGGTGGCCTATGGCTACAGCATGGCCTTCGCCGTGCCGTCGGCCATCGCCGTGGACGCGGGCAAGGATGCCGCCGGCAACGCGCTGCCCGCCCACAGTTACCTGGGCTGGGATCCAAGCCTCGTGTTCATGAAGGCGTTCGCCGAACTCGGCGTCGACGGCCCCAATGCGTACGAGCGACTCGTGACCAGTGGCGACACCGTCGCCGCGGCCCCGAACGGCGTGCCCGAACTCTTGTTTGCCATCTACCAGATGATGTTCGCGATCATCACACCGGCACTCATCGTCGGGGCCATCGCGGAGCGGGTGAAGTTCAGTTCCTGGTGCGTGTTCGCATTGCTCTGGGCCACGCTGGTCTACAACCCCGTCTGCCACTGGGTCTGGAACGTCAACGGCTGGCTGTTCCAAAAGGGCGTGCTCGACTTCGCGGGTGGCACCGTCGTTCACGTGCTCGCGGGCGTGTCTGCCCTCGCCCTGCTGCTGATCCTGCCCAAGCGTCGCGGATATCCCAGTGCCCAGTTCGTGCCCCACAGCGTGGGCTGGACGCTGATCGGCGCCGCCTTGCTCATGGTGGGCTGGTTCGGCTTTAACGCCGGTTCTGCGATCGCGGTCGGTAAGGACTTCCTGCCGGTGGCCGGTCCCGTGGCCGTGCTGGCGTTCGCCACCACGGCGATCGCCGGAAGCGCCGCGGCAGGTTCCTGGATGGTGGCCGAGTGGCTCAAAGTCGGGAAGCCGACAGCCCTCGGATTTGCCTCCGGGATGGTGGCGGGCCTCGTGGCCATCACACCCTGTGCCGGTCACGTCAGCCCCGGGAGCGCCATGATCATCGGCCTCCTCGGCGGCATTGTCTGCTTCCTCGCGGTGCAGGCGAAGCCGATGCTCGGCTACGACGACTCACTCGACGTGGTCGGCGTTCACGGCGTGGGCGGAGCCCTCGGGGCCCTGCTCGTGGGTGTGTTCTCGATCCGCCCCGTCATGGGAGGCATGGATCAAGTCATGATCCAGCTTCAGGGACTGCTCTGGAGCGGGGGTTATGCCTTCGTCGTCTCACTCGTGCTCGGCCTGATCATTCACAAGACGATGGGCCTGACGGTTGATCCCACCGTGGAGGACCAGGGGCTCGACGTCGTCGAACACGGCGAGTCGGCCTATCACCTCACCTGATCCAGAAGGATGCCCCACTGGCTTGGGCGGGCAATCCGCCTCGCCCGCCCAAGCCGGGGCATTTTTTCGAGTTCGAAAGAGGCGGACATCCTGAATGACATTTCCCACCTTGGAGGCGGAACGATGCTCTGGTCTCGCATGATGCGTTGGTGTGCTTTGTCGGCCGTGTTGGCCGCGCTAGTGTTTGGTCCGGCTGAGTTCTCGTCGCTTGCTGTGGCCCAAGAGGCAGCAGCGACGGCCGACGCTGCTGCCGCGACGGCTGCGGGCGAGCCCGCA
>CAIKWU010000584.1 GCA_903831155.1 uncultured Planctomycetaceae bacterium
GCGAGGGTCTTTCGGACGCCCAGCCACGTGAAGGAGAGTTTCACGGCCGCCATCGTGGTGCGGAGTCTTTGGGCGGCTGAGCGTTCGAGATGGGTTGTCGGGGTGTTGGTGGGTTGGGTTGTGGTCCGGCGAGAACTAGTCTGGCCGGTGTCGTGGGATGTGGTGGTTGCGGTGGACATGAAGAATTGGTTCCTGTTTTGGTTTGTGAGGGGGGCTGAAACGGTCCCGGACGGCTCACTCTCGCCGCTGATTCGTCCCAGCGATCGGCGGATTCGTCCCTTTTTGGGTTTTGTGGCTTCTGGGCGAGCGATGTGGCTGTAGAACCGGTCGCGGAAGTGTCGGTTGTTGATCCCCGCCAAAGGAGTTTGCTCATGATGCTCGTCGCCCGTCTGCCCCGGGTTGTCTTGTCCCTCGGCATGGCGGCCCTGCTTGGTCTGCTGGCCGTTCCTGCCCGCGCCGTCACGATCGACTGGGTGACGGTGGGCAATCTGGGAAACGCGGCCGACACGACGGGCTACGGGGCGGTGAACTACGACTATCGGATCGGCACGTACGAGGTGACGATCTCACAATACGCCGAGTTCCTCAATGCCGTGGCCAAGACCGACACCTACAACCTCTACACCGGAGCGATGGCGTCGAACGGAAACATCGCCGGCATCGTGCAGGGCGGCTCACCGGGAAACATCACGTATTCGGTGCTCAACAATGCCGGCAACAGCGGGAATCGGCCGATCACCTACGTGAACTGGTGGGCCGTAGCGCGATTCGCTAACTGGATGGCCAATGGTCAGCCGACCGGGCCGCAGAACGCCACGACGACGGAAGATGGCGCGTATGCCGTGAACGGCAACAACGACGGGAACGTCCCCAACAAAAATGCGATCAACCCCAACACGGGCCTGCCGCCGACCTTCTACATGCCGACCGAGAACGAGTGGTACAAGGCCGCCTACTACTCCCCCACGCTGAACGCGGGCGCCGGCGGCTACTACACGTTCGCGACGCAGAGCAACGACTTCCCGGGAAATACCGTCGGTAGTGGGACGAATCAGGCCAACTACAGCACCGGGGTTTACGCCGTCACGGGCTCCGCCGATTACGTGGAAAGCCAGAACTATCTGACCGATGTCGGCGCCTTCAGCGGCAGTCCGAGCTACTACGGCACGTTCGACCAAAGCGGCAACGTGTATGAGTGGAACGACCTCACCGGAACCTTCATTGGCAATGCCGGCGGCGTGCGCGGCGGCAATTGGTTCGACATTTGGTTCAATCTGCAGTCGTCGCGACGCTCCCAGCCAGTCGCCGCCAACGATCTTGGCTACGCGGGATTCCGGCTTGCCTCACCTGTCGCCGTGCCCGAACCCTCCACCTACGCCATGGCCCTCGCCGGTCTGGCCTGCGGCGGCTATTCGATGTGGCGGCGTCGCAAGCGGGCCTGACGCGATTCAGCCAACGTGATTCCAACGCGAGGGGAGCAGGATTCCGAAAGGGCCTGCTCCCCTCTGTGTTTTGCTGGCCGCTCAAATCACTCCCGGCTCCCGCACGACCCTCCTTACTCGACCGCTACTTGCCCCTTCCGACCGCGAATACACGCCCGTTCGATCCGCCGAGAAACAC
>CAIKWU010000585.1 GCA_903831155.1 uncultured Planctomycetaceae bacterium
CTCGGCTGTGCGACGGGCCACCCGTCGTTCGTGATGAGCACGAGCTTCACCAACCAGGTGCTCGCGCAGCTGGCCCTCTGGACCGAGACCGACAAGTACGACGTGGGCGTGCACCTGCTGCCCAAGAAGCTCGACGAGGAAGTGGCCCGCCTGCACCTCGACAAGCTCGGCGTGAAGCTGACGAAGCTCACGAAGGAGCAGGCCGAGTATCTCCACGTGCCGGTCGAGGGGCCGTTCAAGCCCGAGTACTATCGCTACTGAGTCTTCTGCACGGCCATCCATGGCCCGTGCAGAAGAGGCCGGCAGGTGAGTCTTCTGCACGGGGATCCATGGCCCGTGCAGAAGAAGTCAGGCCGGTGAGTCTTCTGCACGATGATCCGTGGCCCGTGCAGAAGAGGCCGGGAAGCCTCGCTTCGTGCGAGCAACCGGCTGCTGAAAACGAGCAACAAGCGGGGCAGCGCGAAAAGCGTTGCCCCGCTTCTCGTTTCACGGGAAACGCATCTCCGCTTTACGAGGACCGACGCCCATGCCCACCGTTCTGCCCCTCCGCGGGCTTCGCTACGACCCCAAGCACGTCGGCGCCCTGTCGCAGGTGATCTCGCCTCCTCGCGACGCGATCGACGCCGCCCTCCAGGCGACCCTCTATGAGCGGCATCCGGCGAACGCGGTCCGCCTGGAGCTGAACCGGGACGAGCCGGGCGACGACGACCGGGTGAACGGCCGTACGCGGGCGGCCCGCTTCCTGCGGTCCTGGCAGGAGCAGGGAGTGCTGATGCGGGAGCCGGCCGCGGCGGTCTACGTGTGCCGCCAGGAGTTCGAGGATGAGGGGCGACGGCTCGTCCGCCGGGGAGTGCTCGCCCGCGTGCGGCTGGAGCGATTCGGCACCGGCAACATCCATCCGCACGAGGCCACGCTGCCCGGCCCCAGGGGCGACCGCCTCGAGCAGCTGCGGGCCTGCCGCACGAACGTGTCGCCGGTGCTCGGGATCCATCCGGATCCGCAGGGAGAGGTGCAGGCGGTGCTCGACGCGGCCGTGGCCGGCCAGCCGCCGGTGGAGGCGACCGACCACCTCGGGGTGAGGCACTCGATGTGGCCTCTGGTCGACGAGGCGGTGGCGGCGCGGCTGTCGGGCATCCTCGGGCCGAAGCCCCTGTTCATCGCCGATGGTCATGATCGCTACGAGGCTGCCTGCGACTACCGCGACGAGGTCGCCGCGGCCTGGCCTGCCGAGCACGGCGGTCAGCCGCTGCCCCCGGATCACCCGGCCAACTTCGTGCTCATGATGCTCGTGGGGCAGGGCGACGCCGGGCTCGTCACCCTGCCTTCCCACCGGCTGTTCGAGCAGTCGCCGGTGGCCACGGCGGCGGAACTGTGCGCGAAGCTCGGCGGCTGCTTCACGACCCGCACGTCGTGGAGGGGGCCTGCCGCCGCCGAGACGGTGTGGGCGAACCTCGAACTCGAGGAGGATCAGGGCACGATTGCGATCTACACGGCCGGCGATCAGGCCTGGACCATCGCCCGCATCACCCCCGCCGGCCGGGCGAGGCTGGAGCAGGTGGCGGGCGAGCACGGCGAGGCGTGGCGGGGGCTCGGGGTGTCGATCCTCGAGAGGCTCGTGGTGGACGACCTGCTCGGGGCGAAAGACGCCGGCGCGACCGACTGCGTGCACCGCGTCGGCACCCTCATCGATCGCCTCGGCGCCGGAAGCGTTTCGCTGGCGGCGCTCCTGATGCCGGTGGGCGTGGAGGCCATTCGCCGGGTGGGCGAGGCTGGTGACCGGCTGCCGGCAGCGAGCAGCTGCTTCCACCCGCCGGTTCCCGTCGGGCTCGTCTTCAACCCCGTGGCCTGAGTGTCGCCCCGCCCCGAGGCTGGAGCGCACTGGACGGAGCCCGGAGCAACAGGTTCGCCGTCTGACGGCCGTTGCGGTCGTTTCATGTGAAACGCGGCGATCTCCGGGGGATGCGGGGTGTGCGCGGGTGGCGCAAACCTGGCGGTTTCACGTGAAACCTCCGCCGCCGACCTTGCGCCCCGGGGCGGGTTTCGGATGGCATCGCCGCCCACGTGACGATCGTGCCTGAAGTGGCCGATACCCGGATGGTGCCCGATGTGCATCGGGAAACGACGGGAAGGATTCTGCGCGTGGGAAGGATTCTCTGCGTGGCCAACCAGAAGGGCGGCGTCGGCAAGACGACGACCGCCGCGAACCTCGCGGCGGCCCTGGCCCACGGTGGCATGCGGACCCTGCTCGTCGATCTCGACCCGCAGTGCAACGCCACCACCGGCTTCGGCGTGGCCCCGGCCGCGACGCACCCGCTCGTCCTCGAGACGCCGCTCTCCCAGTCGATCGTGGCCACGTCGTTCGCCAACCTCGCGGTGCTCCCCGGGAGCCGGAGCGTGCGTGACGTGGAGCGGATCGCCGCCCAGGCCCGCGCCGGCTCCGCCATGCTCGAGCAGCACCTGGGCCTCGGCCTCGCCGCCTGGGACTACTGCCTGATCGACTGCCCGCCCAGCATCGGCGACCTGACGCGGACCGCGCTGGCCGGCAGCACGGAGGTGCTGATGCCGATCCAATGCGAATACTTCGCGCTCGAGGGGCTCACCCAGATGATCGAGGTGATCCGCGACGTGATGCAGGAGAAGCCGGGCCGGCTCTCCTTCAGTGGCATCGTGCTGACGATGCACGACGCCTCGCTCGAACTGACGGCCGAGGTCGAGGCCGAGGTCCGCGACTTCTTCGGGGAGATCGTCTTCGAGACGGTGATCCCCAGGGACGTCGCCGTCTCGGAGGCCCCGAGCCATGGAATGAGCGTCATCGACTACGCGCCGCGCTCGCCGGGAGCGCGGGCCTACACGGAACTCTGCATGGAGGTACGCGACTGTGAGTAGGGAACGCCGCCTGGGCCGTGGACTCGAAGCGCTCCTGGGACGTGCGGGGCTCGACCCCGCGCCCGCCACGCAGGGCACCTCCGCGCTCGCGGCCCAGCCCGCCAAGCCGGCTGCTCCGAGCGGCCTCGGCTCGGGCGCCGCCCGGCTGATCCTCCACGCCCCCGAGGAGGTGGAGCAGGCGGCGGCGTCGCTCCCCACGAGCGAGGTCTCGGTGACGGTGGTCGACCCGAACCCGTGGCAGCCGCGGACCGTGGTGAACGACGCCGATCTCGCGGAACTCGCCGACAGCCTCCGCGAGCACGGGCTCGTGCAGCCGATCGTGGTCCGGAAGCGGGGCGATCGCTATCAGCTGATCGCCGGCCAGCGGCGGCTCGCGGCGGCGCGGCGGCTCGGCTGGGAGAAGGTGCCGGTCCGGGTGCTCGACGTGGACGACCGACAGATGTCGGAGATCGCCATCGTCGAGAACCTCCAGCGGCGGGACCTCGACGCGCTGGAGAAGGCGGCGAGCTTCAAGCAGTATCTCGCCACCTGGAGCTGCACGCAGGACGAGCTCGCCAAGCGGCTCTCGGTGGACCGCTCCACGGTGGCCAACCTGATCCGGCTGCTGGACCTGCCCGACGCCGTGCAGCAGAAGCTCCGCGCCGGGGCGATCTCGATGGGCCACGCCCGGGCGCTCCTGCCGCTCGGCGACGAGCACGAGCAGGTCGGCCTCGCGGACCGCGTGGCGGCCGAGGGACTCTCGGTGCGGGCCGTCGAGGCCGAAGTGCAGGAGATCATCCGCCGCGAGGAGGCGGGCGACCTCGACGACGATCTCGAAGGAGCCGAGCCCGTCTCCACGGGCGGGTTGAGCCCGCCGAAGCGAAAGCCGGGGCGGCCGGCCACGCGGCGGTCGGGCCAGGTGGCGGCGGTCGAGACGCAACTGCGGCAGGCGCTCGGTGTGAAGGTGGTGGTGCACGCCAACGGCAAGGGGGCCGGCCGGATCGTGATCCCGTTCGGCGACCTCGACGAGTTTCAGCGGCTCCTCGACCACATCACGGAGTGACCGTCCGGGCGATGGCCGGCGTGCTACACTGCCGATGCCGCGGAGCGTAGCGCAGTTGGTAGCGCGCTTGGTTTGGGACCAAGAGGTCGAGAGTTCGAATCTCTCCGCTCCGACTTCACCAGGCGGGCCGGCGGCGACCAGATCAGCCGGCCCGCGGCTGCGGCGAGGACCGCCGCAGCGCGGCCAGCGCCGCCACGACGCCGCAGGCGACGATCGTGACACCGGCAGGTTCCGGCACGGCGACCGGTGCCTGAGCGGACTGGACCGCCGACATGCCCGGCGAGATGGTCGAGCCACGACCGAAAACGACCGACCCGGCGATCGTGCCGTTGCCGCCGATCACCTGCCCGGCCGGCACGCGGTAGCCACCCGCCACACCGCCGACGTCGAGGGTGGCGGCCGCTGCGACGGCGATCCGGGAGGCTTCCGCCACCGCGTCGGCGGACGTGACGAGCAGTCGCCCGGCCTCGACGCTGACCGGGCCGCCGAGGAAGTTGTCGCGATCGAGGATCAGCGACCCGGTTCCGGATTTCGTCAGCGACGACCACTCCGGGCCGATCCAGCCGCGGCCCGCCTGCGCCTGCGTCTTGCTGCCGGCGGCAACGTCGATCACGAGGTCACGCGGTGCGGCTCGCGTGGCGATCGGCTCGAACCAGACGGCATCGGCGGAGAGCGTGCCCGCCGTGCCGGTGAGGGTGACGATGGCCGGTTGGCCGGCCGCGAACGAGAACGTGCCGAGCGACACCCACTCGCCCCCCCGGGAACGCTGATCGACCGTGACCACGTGCGGCCCATCGGCGGCCTGGATCGTGTAGGTGGCGCCGGCCGCGCGATCGCTCTCCGCCGACCAGCGGGCGCGGACGGCCATCGTGCCGGCCTCCGGGAGGCGTGCCGCCCAGCGGACTGACGCCGACGTTCCACCGGTGCCCACGAGGGTGCGGCCCTGATACGCCGAGGACGTGCTCATGGCGGTCCACGCGGTGCCACGAGGCAGCGCCGCCGGGTCGGCGTCGTCCAGCACCCAGCCCGGACCGGGGGGCGGCGGCGGCAGCGTGCCGAGACCCGAAGATGAGAGGAAGGACGCCAGATCCTTGCCGTCGCCCCCGTAGCGCTGGAGTTCGTAGAGCGGCGTGGTGCGGGTGTTCAGGCCGACCTTCGTGGTCATCCCCGTCTTGAAGCCGGCAGCCTGAAGGGCTGCGATCACGGTGGCGTTGTAGCTGCCGTAGGGATACGCGAAATGGTTGCTCACCTTGCCGCCCACGTTGAGGGCGATGTCCTGCCGGGAGCCCACCACCTCCTGCTGGATCTGGGTGCCGGAGATCGTGGTGAGCCGCGGATGGGTTTGGGTGTGGGCCTCGACCAGGAAGACCCCCGCGGCGTCCATCTCGGACACCTGCTGCCACGACGCCTTGGGGGAGCCGATGCCGATGCCGAGGGTGTGCGTGTAGTTCGTTGCGACCATTCCCCGGGCGGCGAGTGCCGGATACATCTCGGTGTAGCCGAGGATGTAGTTGTCGTCGACCGTGAGCATGATCGGTCGGTAGGGCAGGATCCCGTCGTTGACCCGCCACTCGTAGAACTGATCGAGCGTGATCGTGGAGAAGGAGTTGGCGGCGAGGTAGTCGAGGTGGGCGGTGAAGTTCTCGCGGACGTAGCCCAGGCTGGCATGGGCGTGGTACATCACCGCCGGAACCTGTGCCACGGACTCCCGCCCGCCACCCACGGCCGCCACCAGCAGCGCCGTGATCCATCCGCCGGCGGTTCGCAGGTCGCTCCTCATGGCTTCACCCTACGACGGCGTCGGTGGCCTCGCAAGGCCGGTCGGGTGTCGGCTGCCCGCCACCGGGCGCCTGCCGAGCCTCCTGGGCCCGGGTCACCGCCAAAGGTCGAAGCGATATACTTCCGCACCGCCGGCTGAACATTTCGGGCAACGCTGCGTAGCAGTGATTCGGCCGACGGTTTCGGCAGAAACGCTTCTCCAGAAGGCAGGCACCACGCGTGAACCAGAAGACCCTCCTCGAACTCGTCAAGAAGCACGGCTCGCCGCTGTTCGTGGTCGACCACGCGGAGCTGCGGAAGAACTACGCACTCTTCCGCAAGCACTTCCCCCGCGTGCAGATCTACTACGCCGTGAAGGTCAACAGCGATCCCGCGATCGTGAAGACCTTCTACGATCTCGGCGGCAGCTTCGACGTGGCGAGCATCCAGGAGTTCCGCACGGTCTACGAGTACATCGCCAAGCTCCCGGCGAAGGCGCGGCAGGACTTCATCTGGGACAAGATCATCTACGCCAACCCGATCAAGCCGGTCGAGACCCTCGAGGAACTCGACCGCTACAAGCCGCTGGTGACCTACGACAACCACGAGGAGGTCAAGAAGATCGCCAAGCACGCCCCGCACGCGGGGTTGGCGCTGCGGATCCGGGTGCCAAACACCGGCTCGATGGTGGAGCTCTCCAGCAAGTTCGGCGCCCTGCCGGGCGAGGCGGTCGATCTGATCAAGTACGCCCACGACCACGGTCTCGTGGTGGAGGGGCTCTCCTTCCACGTCGGCAGCCAGTGCACCAACCCGCAGAACTACATCCAGGCGATCCACCTCTGCGCCAACATCTTCGCCGAGGCCAAGTCGCGGGGGTTCACGCTCAAGCTGCTCGACATCGGCGGCGGCTTCCCTGCGGCCTACGACGCAACCGTGCCGAAGTTCTCGGCGCTCGCCAAGCAGATCAACCAGGAGATTGACCGCCTCTTCCCGAAGGAGATCGAGATCCTCGCAGAGCCAGGGCGGTTCCTCGTGGCCTCGGCCGGCACGGCCGTCTGCAAGATCATCGGCAAGGCGTTTCGCAACGACAAACTCGGCTACTACGTCGACGACGGCGTGTACCACACCTACTCGGGCGTGATCTTCGACCACTGCACCTACCACCTCAAGAGCTTCAAGAAGGGCACGCCGCAGCTCTGCGCCGTGTTCGGGCCGACCTGCGACGCGCTCGACACGATCAGCCTGTCCGAGCAGCTGCCCGACCTGCAGATCGGCGAATACCTCTACAGCGAGAACATCGGCGCCTACTCGGCCGCCAGCAGCACCCACTTCAACGGCTTCCCGCCGGCGACGGTGGTGCACGTCAACCGCTGAGTGCCGCCAGGTGACACCCCACGTTTACGGCCGCACGGCCTCGATGAGGTGATACCCCTTCACCTCCTCGCGGGCAACGCTCGACCACATCCGCGGCAGGTGCTCGAGGTACCACGTCGGCTGCTTCGTGACCACGAGGAGCGTGCCCCCGGGAGCGAGCGCCAGCCGGGCCGACTCCACGAACAGCTCCGCGAGGCGGAAGTCGGAGTAGTAGGGCGGATTCGCGAGCGCCAGATCCCAGCTGCCCGGTTCTGGAACCCGCCCCTCGGCTTCGAGGGCCACCGTGACGTTTGCCAGGCCGTTCTTCTCGGCGCCCCGGCGCGTGCAGTCGACCGCGCGGGCCGACGAGTCGATCGCATGCACGTGCACGCTCGAGTCGCGGGCGGCGATGCCCAGGGCCACGCAGCCCGAGCCGCAGCCGATGTCGAGCACGCGGGCATCGGCTGCCACGTCCACCGCGTTGAGGAGGTGCCGGGCGCCCGGATCGATGCGGCGGTGGGCGAACACGCCGGGCCGCGTGAAGGCGGTGAGCAGATGGTCACGGTCGCGGAACACGACCTCGTGTGAGAAATCGCGGACCTTCGCCAGCTCGCGGGTCTTCTGGACGACGTAGGCGATCGTGCCCGACCGGGCCTTGGGATCGGCTCCCTCCGCAGGCCGTACCCGGACCGTCTCGCCCGTCTCGGCGAGCTGCTCGCGGAGCCAGTTGTCGCGGGGGTTGTCGATCGCCGCGACGAGGTGGCCCCCGATCGCGAGGTTCACGAGTGCCGACTGCAGGAGGTCGCGCGAGAGTTCGGCCTCACCATCCTTGGCCAGCGGCACGACCGCGAGATCCCAGGGCCCCGGCGGCACGTCGGGCGCGCACTCCGCGGCCAGGTTCGCCGGCGCCGGCGTCCACGACTGCTGAGCCCCCGTGCAGGGGTGCAGGTCGAGAAACCACGCGACGACCCTCGCGGCTGGCCGCTCGGTCGCGAGCGCGTGGGCCGCCTGTCCCCGGCCGGTCGTCGTGCAGACGATCCGATCGGCGGGAAGCGTGCGGGCGACGGCCAGCGCGTGGGCTTCGGCAGGACGGGCAGGGAGAGGCTCGGCGGGATGACTCATGCCCCGCCGATCATACCCTGACTCACTCGGGGCGACGCGGCCGCTCCGGACGCTCGCCCCCCTCGCTGCCTTCGCCATCGGCGGGACGACGCCGCGGGCCGTCGCCGGGACGGAATCCGCCGCCACGCTCGCCGCCAGGCCCCATGCCCCGCTCCGCCATGCCGGCTCGCATCCGCTGCATCACCTCGCCGGCGAACTTCTCCAGTTCGGAGCGGTCGAGCTTGCTGTCGCCGTCGGTGTCGAACGTCATCGCCCGCTCGACGAACCGCTCGGGGGACGGGCCCCCCTCGGGCCTCGGACCACCCTCGCCGCGGACGGCGCCGTCGCGGAGCGGCCTGCCCTCGCGGGGCGGGCCGCCCGCGCCGCTCTCCTCGCGGGGCGGCGGGCCGCGGAAGCCGCCCTCACCCCGAGGGATCGGTGGCATCGGCGGCCGGAACTCTTCGTGATCGACCTTCCCATCGCCGTTCTTGTCGGCCTTCGCCAGATTGGTGGCGGCATTCTTGATCTCGTCGGCGTCGAGTTCGTGGTCGCCGTTGGCGTCGAGCGCCGCCCGGATCGCGTCGCCGCGGCCGGGAGGGGGGCCTTCGCGGCCCTCTGGAGGCTGGGCGGTCGTGATGCGGCTGCAGGCGAGGACGGCGATCACGCTGAATGCGATGCGGAGTGTCATTGGAAGCCTCCCTGAAATGATGTCGAAAACCCTGACGCCGGATTCAACGGCTGAGAGCCGAAAAGGTTACGGCCGCGGCTCGCCCACGCAGTAGAGAAACCGGCCCGACCGCAGGTAAAGACGGCCATCCACGATCGCCGGCGTGCCGCTGACGTCGCTCTCGTCGTCGGCGAACCGGTTGCAGGCCAGCACCTCGAACCGGGGCTCCGCGGGCAGCACGATCGTGCCGCTCCAGCGGGTCGGCACGATCAGCCGGCCGGCGGAGAGCACCGGCGACGCATAGACCGGCCGGCCGCCACCGGTGATCTCAGCCACGCGGCTCCGGTAGACCTGCTCGCCCGTCTTCGCGCTCGAGCAGAAGGCCTGGCCGCGGTCGTCGATCCAGTAGAGATGACCCTCGTGGAGGAGCGGTGTGGCCACGTAGGAGCTCGACTTGCTCGTCCAGAGCACGTGCGACTTCGTGACATCGCCACTGCCGCCCGCCCGCACCGCGAGCGACCCGGCCGAGCGGAAGCCGCCGAACACGTAGACCGTGTCGCCATCGACGATCACGCTCGGCGAGACGTTGCCGGTGAGGGCGTGGCTGGCATACCAGCGGATCTTGCCCGACGCCGGATCGAGCCCCCAGACCTCCGCGGGCACGGCCACCACGAGCTCCTCGCGGCCGTCGGGCAGCCGGGCGATCGCGGGTGTGCCGTAGGCGAGCTCGAGGGCGGCGGCATCGGCCTTCCAGATCTCGCGGCCGGTCTTCCGGTCGAGGCCACGAATCGACTGGCTCTCCTCCGCGGCGTTCACGATCACGAGATCGCCGTGGAGGATCAGGCTCGCCGCCGAGCCCCAGCGGCGATTGCTCGACTCCTTGCCCACGCCGACCCGCCAGAGCTCCTTGCCGCCGCGGTCGAAGGCGATCACGCCGCTCTTGCCGAAGAACGCGTAGACGGCGTCGGCGTCGACGACCGGCGTGCTGCTGGAGTAGCCATGCTCGGTGAGGTAGCCCTCGAAGGCGTCCTCGGGCAGTTCGGCCGACACGTCCTTCCGCCACTTCTCCGCCCCCGTCGTGCGGTCGATGCAGACGAGGTGCCGCACGAGCTTCGCCGGTTCGCCGCCGCGCTCACCGGCCACGCCGTAGCCCGAGTAGCAGGTCACGAACACGTCGCCGCCGTGGACGACCGGGCTCGACGAGCCGGGGCCCGGCAGCGGCGTCTTCCAGAAAAGGTTCTTCTCCCCGCTCCACTCGAGCGGCACCGCCGACTCGCCGATCCCGAGGCCGCCGGGCCCGCGAAACCGGGGCCAGTCGGCCGCGGACGCGGTGGCCGAGGCCATGAGCAGGAGCACGATCAGCGCGGAGAAACGCCTCATTCCACGATCCTCAGGACGTCGTTCTTCTTCACCGCCCGCGTGTGGCGGCCGTTCGCGAACTCCACGTGGCAGTCGAGCAGCATGCCGAGCGACGCATCCTCCGGCACGTCGATGGTGGCGGTCACCACGTCGCCCTCGCGGGCGACATCGACCGCCTCGTAGGGACCGAACTGCACCCACGACGGCTTTTCGCCGGGGATCGGTCCGCGGCTGGCCCGCGCGGGATCCAGCACGAGCGTGATCTCGCGACGGCCGCCGCGGGCCACGCTCCCTGGGCGAACCTCCGCGACCACCGCCTCCATCCGGCTCTCCCCCTCGGCGTTGTCCTCGATCGCACCCGTCCCCATCCGGCGGAGCCCGCGGTTGTTCGAAGGCTCGGGCACACCGCGATAGCCGCCGATCACGTAGGGAAATCGGCCCGGGGTGACGTGGTAGTGGTAGCCCCGGTCGGCATCCTCGTGGCCGTTGCAGACGTCGAGCGTCCGGCCATCCGTGAGATCCATCGCCATCACGCCGTCCGACTCATACGGCCCGTGGATCGGAAACCCGTCGAAGGCGAAGCCGATCACGGGCGAGTGCTGCTTCCCGTCGTCGGCGAACGGGCTTTTTACGCAGGTCGGATACTTGTGGTAGTGGTACACGCCGGTCTGCTGGGGATGGCCGCAGCAGCTGTCGAGCCAGACCTCGGAGTAGCCCTCCACGGCGTTCATGCCGCCCTGCTCGAAGGGGTTGAAGAACACGACGCCGTTGAGGGCCACGCCGATCGGCCCCATCGGCAGCCGGGTGATCTCGGCCGCCTTCCGCGGCTCGAGCGGCAGCCGGAACGTGAACTCCTGCACGCGGATCGTGTTGGGGTTGCCGCTGTTGGGGAAGGTGGCCGTGGGGTGGTTGGGCCAGCCCTGGCTCTCGATCACGAGAAACCCGGGCTCATGCTTCAGCCGGACCTCGTCGGTGCCGTCCGAGTTTGAGTCGCTCTGGTGGTAGGAGAAGAGGTCGACGGTCTGGTCGCCGTCGCGGAAGAGATACCGCGGCTTGTCGTGGCCGGGCTCGAACGACCAGCGGCCCCCCACGGGCTCGGCGAAGGCGGTGCCTGCGGCGAGAAGGGCGGCGACGGCGAGGGCTGCGAGGCGTGGCATCGAAAAGACTCCTGGACACCTTGAACGGTCTAGGCTCGCAAACGTCGCGTCGCTGCGCGGGCAGGCGGAGGGGCGGCATGGGGATGACGAGCCTTCGAGGATTTCGCTCGCCGCGGCTGGAACCCTCGCGTGACGTGGTGCGAAATCATCGGGCGAGGCACCCCATGCTGCCCCGCAGCCGGCTTTGGCGGGTGCGGTCAGTTCGAGGCCGCGTTCGACCACGTGCTGAACAGGTCGCCGCGTCTGATCCGGGCCGCGTCTTCCTGCATCACCTGCGGCGTGCGGCGGGTGACGCGAACCGTCTTTCGATGGTGCCGCCAGGTGCGGGTGTGGGCCTGGGCCACGGGGCCGCTGCCGGGGGGCGCGGCGACGATCGTGGGCGGCGCGGCCGAGGCTGTTCCCGCGGTGAGGCATGCGGCCGCGACGATGATGATGATGCAGGCCCGGATGCTCACTTCGCAGCCTTTGCGTCGGGGAGCGGCTCGAGCGAGAGCGGATCGCGGAGCGGAAGGTGCTTCACCTCGCCGCCGAAGAACTCCTTCATCGTGGCGCGGCCCTCGAGATCGCCCTTGGCGATCTCGTTCCAGTCGCCCACCACGAGGATCGCCATCTTCTCCGGGTCGAGATGCTTCCTCGCCACCCGCTGGAGATCCTCGCGGGTCACCGCCGCCACCTTCTGGCGGAACGTCTTCCAGTAGTCGGCGGGCCGCTTCGTCCACTCGTCGTTGACGAACACCTTGAGCATCATCGGCTTGCTCTCGAACTGCCGCGGGAAGGTCTCGATCACGCTTTTCTTCGCGGTGTCGAGTTCGTCTTCGGTGACGAGCTCGTTGCGGACCGCGTCGATCTCACCGAGCACGATCTTCGTGGCCAGGGCGACGGTCGCGTTCTTGCTCTCGAAGCCGGCGCGGAAGTCGCCGGGGTAGTCGACCTTGGGCTGGATCCCCGACCGCACGGAGTAGGCGAGCCCCTCGTTGCTCCGCACCTTCTGCATGAGCCGGCTCGTGAAGCCGCCGGCGCCGAGGATCTCGTTGAGGATGGCCAGCGGGATGGCGTCGGGGTCGTCGCGGGTGATGGCCCGGGAGCCGATCAGGACCTTGCCCTGCGGGATCTCCTTGGGCACGTGGTAGAGGCCGGGAGCGAGCGTCGCGGTGGGCGGCGTCGGCGGCGGCGCCAGTTCGCCCCGCTCCCAGCCGTCGAAGGCCTTGGCAAGCTTCGCCAGCATCTCGGCCTCGTCGAAGTCGCCCGACACGGCGACGATCGCATTGGCCGGGTGGATGATCCGCTTGTGCATCGCGGCCAGCCGGCCGCGGTCGATGGCAGCGACGGTGGCGGCCGTCGGCTCGGCGCCTTCGAAGTGCTCGGGGCCGTAGATCAGCCGCTTCCACTCGCGGCCGATGATCGACGCGGCGTCGTCGTTCCGCTGCTTGAGCCCCTCGAGGACGCGGGCCTTGCCCGTGGCCAGGCGGTCGTCGTCGAAGCCGGGCGTCCGCAGCATCTCCACGAACAGGGCGAGGCTCTCGTCGAGGTTGCTCTTCAGGCAGTTCATCGTGGCCGTCGTGAACGTGTCGGTCGCCGCCACGCCCACGTCGGTGGCGAGGAAATCGAGCTCCTCGTCCAGCTCGGCCGGCTTCCGCTTCGCCGTGCCCCCCTCGCGGATCATGCGGGCCGTCATCGAGGCGAGGCCGGGCGCGTCGGCCGGGTCGAGCGACGAGCCGCCACGGAAGGTGATCGAGACGGTGACGAGCGGGAGCTCGCGGGAGGGAGCCAGATAGACCACGGTGCCGTCGGGGAGCGTCTTGCGGAACGACTTCGCGTCGGGCGGCTCGAAGGCCAGCGGCTCGAAGGCGATCTCCTCGGGCCGCTTCGGGATCGACGCTGCCTGGGGGGACGGGGCGGCAGACGCCTTCGCCGGCGCCGTGGCCGGCGGGGCTGCGTGGGCTGCCTGCAGCGGGAGGAGTGCGATCAGCGAAGCGAGGACGATGGTCGAGCGGATGAGCATGGGAGCCTGTCGAAGGGAAAAGGAAGAGGGAGCCACCGTTCAGTCGGCCTTGCGGCGGTAGGTGGCGACGCTGCGGTTGGTGTCTTTGAAATACTTGTTCGCCACGCGACGGATGTCGGCGGCGGTGACGGCCTCGTATTTGGCGGGCCCGTCGTTGATCTCCCGCCAGTCGAGCACCGCCTCCGCGAAGGCGAGCTGCACGAACAGCGACATGTTGTTCTCGAGCTTGCGGTAGTTCTGGGCCGCCACGCGGTTCTTCACCTTGCGGAGCTCGCGCTCGGGGAGTTCCTCGGCCTGAAGCTTCGCCAGCTCCTCGTACCACGCCGCCTCGAGCACCTCCGGCGTGGCCTCGCCGCGGGCCTGGGCCGAGAGGGCGAACAGGCCCGCGTATTTCCGCGTGTCGCTCATCGCCTGGGCGCCGGCGGCGATCCCGCGGCCCTCCACCAGCCCCTTGTAGAGCCGCCCGGTGCGGTCGTTGAGGATCTCGGCGAGCATGTCGAGGGGATAGGAATCGACATGGCCCGCGGGCACCGTGTGGTAGCGAACCTCGACCGACGGCGGCACGTCGCCCACCGCGTTCATCCGCTGCTCGGCGAGCTGCTCGACCTCGAGCGTGACGACCGGCGGCGGAGCAGCCTTGCCCGGCTCGAGCCGCGAGAAGTAGTTGGTGATCAGCCGCTTCGCCCGCACGGGATCGAAGTCGCCCACGAGAATGCCGACGAGGTTGCCTGGGCGGTAGTAGATGTTCCAGTAGTCCTGCGCCTGCTCGAAGGTGTAGCTGTTGAGGTCGCTCGGCCAGCCGATCACGGGCCATGAGTAGCCGCTTGACGCCCAGAACATCGAGTCGAACTGCTCCTCGAACTTGCCCGTGGGCGTGCTGTCGGTCCGCAGCCGCCGCTCCTCGTGGACGACGTCGCGCTCCGAGTAGAACTCGCGGAACACGCTGTCGGAGAGCCGGTCACTCTCCATCCAGGCCCAGAGCTCGAGCTTGTTGGACGGCACGGTGATGAAGTAGCAGGTGAGGTCGTAGGTGGTGAAGGCGTTCATGCCGCTGCCGCCGGCCTTCGTGTAGATCTGGTCGAACTCGTCCTTGACGATCGTGGCGGCCTGCGGGCCGCCCTCGCCCCGGCCCTGCTGGGCCTTGATGAGGGCGTCGAGACGGGCCCGCAGCACGCGAAGTTCCTGGGTGTCGTTGGTCGGATCCCAGGGGTCGGCGATCTCGCCCTTGAAAAAGCGGTCGTACTGCCGCGTCCACGTGAGCCGGTTGATCTCGTCGCGGACCGCCTTCTGCTCGGCCCGATACTTCGCGTCGCGGGCCGGCTCGCGGGTGCCGATCGTGTCGGTCCCCTTGAACATCATGTGCTCGAAGAAGTGGCTGATGCCGGTGATGCCGGGCCGCTCGTTCACGCTTCCCACCCGCGCGATCCAGCCGGCACTGACCACGTTGGGCTGGTCGTTCCGAGGCAGCAGCAGGAACTGCATCCCGTTGGGGAGCGTGAACTCCTCCACCTCGACCTTCTGGGCGTGAGCCGAGGCGACGAGGCCGACGGCGAAGACGAATGCGAGCGCGGAGCGGAGCATGGAGGATTCCTCGGGTGACGCGGCGGTTATACCCGAGCCCGCGGCGGCGGGGCGACCCTGAAAACGCTCAGTGGCCCGAGGCCCCGAACCACCACTGCACGAGCGTGAGCGCGATCTCGAACACGATCAGGCCCACGATGGCCCACTCGACCCGCAGGGCGCGGCGGTTCTGCATGAGCTCCAGCGCCGTCTCGGCCGTCTTCGCGATCAGCGCGAGCTTGCCGTGCAGCACGGCCGACCGCTCGCGGATCTCGAAGTCATCGCGGAGGCGAGCCCAGAGCCGCTCGAGTTCGGGATGGTCCCAGAGCAACTCGGGTGAGTCGTCGATGCGGGCGCCCGCCACCACGCGGTGCTCGGCGAGGAGCGCCCCGCCGAGATGCTGGAGCAGCTCGCGGGCGGCGCGGCCGCCGCGGCCCCAGTGGTCGAGGTTGGTGGCGAAGGGCTCGATCCGCTCGAACTGGCTCTCGATCGCCCGTTCGTGGTGGGCGAGCGACACGCTCTTGGCCAGCACGTCGGCCACGAGCTGGAGTTTTCCAAGGCTGGCGTCGGTGAGCACGAGCGAGTTGCCCTCGATCGTCTCCTTGCCCGT
The DNA here is from genome assembly GCA_903831155.1 of uncultured Planctomycetaceae bacterium. Taxonomy (GTDB): domain Bacteria; phylum Planctomycetota; class Planctomycetia; order Pirellulales; family UBA1268; genus QWPN01. The sequence goes on from CAIKWU010000585.1 coordinate 15,496, forward strand.
CGGGTCGACGCGGATGTCGAGCACCTCCGTTTCCTGGTCGATCGACGGAAACGGCTGCCGGACGTGGGGCCCGAGCTGTCGGATGTATTCCGTGATCGCCGCCGGCGAGGCGTCGAAGAAGACGATCGCCCCGTAGCGGAAGAGCACGGCCACGCCGTTGCCGGCCGGCCGCTGGCCCGCGATGGCCGCGCCGAGCGGGGAACCGATCAACTCCACCACCAGCGGCGCGTTGCCGGTGCGGTCGGTCGAGCCGAGCGCGGCGACGTCGATGCCGGTGCCGACGAGCACCGCCCGGGCCTGGAAGCCCAGTCGGCCGGCCGCCAGCGGCCCGGCTCCCACGGCCGTGTTCACGTCTTCTGCCACGGTCGATGCTCCCGCTTTGCTCGCGACTTCGTCGAACTGTCCGGCCGCAACTTCGCGGGACCGCCTTCATTCGCGGCCCCGCTCTCGCCACCAAGCCTAACAATCGGACGTCGGAATACGCCGGCATACCCCGCGAGTTCGGCCATCATGCTCTCCTCGTCCCGCATCGACCCCGGTGTTCTCGGACACCTGCTTTCGCAGCACCGTGAGCTCCACGCCCGCCTGCTCGCGCTCCGCGAGACCTTCCGCCGCCCGCGGCCGCCCGGCGGCGCCGGCCTGGAGGCGATCCGCGGCGAACTGAGGGGGCTGCGCGACTACCTCGCCGGGCACTTCGCCCAGGAGGAGTCGGGCGGGCATCTCGAGGAGTCGATCGCCCGGATGCCGCGGCTCTCCGCGGCGGCCCGAGCCGTGCTCGCCGAGCATTCCGGCCTGATCGCCGAACTCGAATCCTTGCTGGAACGAGTGTCGACGCGGGACATTCGCCGCGTCACCTGGAGTGAGGTCGCCGCCGGCTTCGCCGCGTTCACCGACCACCTGCTCGACCACGAAAGGAACGAAAATGCCGTCCTCCAGCAGGGCTACAACGAGGATTTTGGGTTCCCGGACTGACCGCGTCGGCGTCGTCGCCGGCGTGGCGGCGGTCGCGGCGGGATTCGGCATGACGCTGACCGGCACGGCGGAGCCTGTCGCCCAGCGGCCCGACCAGGTGGCCGCGTTCATGCGGGTCAAGCTGACCCACTCGCAGGACGTGCTCGAGGGCCTCGCGATCGAGGACTTCGACCTCATCGACAAGGGGGCGCAGCAGCTCTCGCTCACCAGCGAGGATGCGAGCTGGCAGGTGCTGCAGACGGAGGACTACGCCCGGCAGAGCGCCGAGTTTCGCCGCTCGTGCGACCGCCTGCGGAAGGCCGCCAAGGCGAAGAACCTCGACGGCGCGGCACTGGCCTGGATGGAGGTGACGATGAAGTGCGTCCAGTGCCACAAGTATGTCCGCGACCGGGAAGACGACACCGAGGATCGGTGAGATCTCGGCGGCCGCTCGGCCGCCGCTGCCGGTCCGTCAGTCGAAGACGACGGTCCGTTTGCCGTGGAGGAAGACCCGCTCCTCCAGCACCAGCCGCACCGCCCGCGCGAGCACGAGCTTCTCGACGTCTCGGCCCGCCTGCGCCATCCGCTCGGGCGTGTCGGAGTGGTCCACGGACGTGACGTCCTGGGCGATGATCGGCCCCGCGTCGAGTTCCTCCGTGACGAAGTGCGCGGTGGCGCCGATCAGTTTCACGCCGCGGGTGAAGGCCTGCCGGTAGGGGCTGGCCCCCGCGAAGGCCGGCAGGAACGAATGGTGGATGTTCACGATCCGGTCGGGATATCTCGAGATCGCCTCGGCCGAGAGCACCCGCATGTAGCGGGCGAGCACGACGTACTCGGGCTCGTGGGCGTCGATCGCCGCGAGCAGGGCCCGCTCGTGCTCGGCGCGGGTGCGGTGCTCGTGCGGCACGTGATGAAAGGGCACGCCGAACCGCTCGACGAGCCCGCGGAGGTCGTCGTGGTTGGCGACGACGGCCACGATCCGCCCGGGAAGTTCGCCCACCGCGTCGAGCAGGAGCAGTTCGCCGAGACAGTGGGGCTCGCGGGTGGCGCAGACCACGATCGGCCGCCGCTCCTCGCGGGTCACGCGGACTCGCGCCGTCGCCGGCAGCACCCCCGCGAGCGCCGCCCGCAGTTCGGACGCGGGGACAGGGGTGGCCGCGGCGGCCACCTCCGCGCGGAAGAAGAAGTGCCGTGCCGACGCATCCACGAACTCGTGGTTGCTCTCGATGTTGAGCCGCCGATCCTGGAGCACGCCGGTGATCCGGTGGATCAGGCCGACGTCGTCGGGGCAGTCGACGAGCACGATCTCGCGGACGGCGGGCAAGGTCATCCCCAGGCCCCGCGTTCGGCCCGGGGCCGTGCCGCCGACACGACGGGCACCCAGGCCAGCGCCACCTCCTCGACCGCGAGATCGGTCTTCCGCGCCGGCACGTCGATCGGCTCGAGGGCGATCGAATCGGGGCTCGCCTCCAGCCGGATCCGCTCGAGCTCCAGCTCGACCTCCTCCTCGAGCTGTCGGTATCGCTCCTCGAGCGTGGAGAGGCTCTCCTCGGCGTGGGCCACGTCGGCCTGCTGCCGCGTCGCCCGGCTCGCCGACCGCATGGAGGTGGCGGCGCGGCCGATCGTGGTGGCGCTGATCTTCTTGCGGCCGAAGAGGGCGCCGATCACGGCGGTGCCGATCGACACGTAGGTCTGCACCGACTGGTTCTTGGCCTCGGCCTTCTCCTTCTCCACCTTCTGCCGCGCCCGCTCGATCCGGTCGGCGAGCGTGGCGAGCTTGGCGGCGTGCTTGTCGCGAACGCGGTCGACCTGTTCGTCCCGCCACTCCTTGGCCCGCTGGCCGATCCGCACGCGAAACTCCCCCTCGGCCTCGCCGGGCCGCGACACGGCTCCGATGGCAGGCGCGGACCAGCAGGTGAGCTTCGACGTCCGGCCGAGGTGGCCTTTGAGCGACGTGGCGAGGGTGGCATAGCTTCGCGGGCTCGAGAGGGCCGCGGACAGTGGCGCGAACGAGCCCGATCGGGGTGCGGGCTCGAGCGGCGGCGACTCGGCGAACTGCTCCGCCGACTCCCAGGCCGACTCGCCCAGGGAATCGCCGGCGGGGGCGAGGCAGACGACCTCGCGATCCACCTCGATGCCTGCAGTCGGCTTGGCATAGCGGACGCGGGCACGGCCGATGATCGCCGGCTCGTAGCGAACGGCGGCCTCGACCGGGAGCATCTCCCTCGGGGCGAGGAACACCTCGCGGATGCCGGGGGGCAGGATCGGCCGGGGGCCTCCATCGAGCCACGAGGCCGCCACGGACGCCGCCGCCGGCGCCGCGTCGGCTCCCGGCGGCGTTCTGGGCGCCTCCACGCTGCTCGCCGTGAGCCGCCTGATTTCATCGCGGAGCAGCGGGCCGCGGAGGTAGGCCATCGTCCAGCGGGTCTGAAAGAGCGTCTCCTCCTCGCCGTGCACGCTGTGCATCAGGAATCGCCGCTGCTCCAGTCCCGAGAGCAGGGCGTCGAGGCGGCTGCGGTCGAATGAGCCGCCGGAGGCCTGCGCCGCCCCTTCGAGCCCGTCGAGCACGCGAGCCTTGTCGCGGGCGGTCTGCAGCCGGCCGAGGAACCAGAGGCCGGCGTTGGAGAGCCCCTTGTAGTCGAGGTCGACCGGGTTCTGCGTGGCGAGCACCACGCCGAGGCCGTAGGCCCGGGCCTGCTTCATGAGCGTGAGGAGCGGCGTCTTGCTCGGCGGGTTGGCCGTGGGAGGCAGGTAGCCGAAGACCTCGTCCATCAGGAAGAGCGCCCGCAGCGACGACGTGCCACCCTGCGACCGCATCCACGAGACCGCCGCGCCGGCCAGCAGCGTGACGAAGGCCATCCGCTGGGTGTCGGCGAGGTGGGCGATCGACACCACCGCGACGCGGGGCTTTCCCTCCGGCGTCCAGAGCAGCCTGCCGAGGTCGAGTGGCTCGCCGTCGAGCCAGGCATCGAAGCCCGGGGCGGCGGCCACGGTGTTGAGCCGGCTGGCGAGGGCGAAGCGGTCGCCGGCGGGGAAGAAGTTCTCGAGGTCGAGAAAGCCGACCCGTTCGATCGGGGGCGCCGGGATCGACCGCACGAGCGTGCCGAAGTCGACCTTCTGGCCGCTCCTCCAGAGCGTGTCGAGGATCGTGGAGAGGAGCACGTGCTCGCGGCTGCGGCCCGGCTCGCCTTCGATGCCCACCAGCGCCAGGATCGCCGACACGAGCGACTCGATCCGCTCACGGCGGGCCTCGGGGTCGTCGAGGATCGCAGCCGGCGGGGCGTCGAGGCTGCCGAGCATCGCCAGCGGCCTGCCGGTGCGGCTGCCGGGCGTGTAGACGGCCATCTCGGCCGCCTCGTGCAGCCGTCGGATGCGTTCGCCCGACTGCCCGCTCGCGGCGAGGCCGTCGGTCCACTTCTTCGCGGTGCGGGCGGCCAGATCCTCCAGCGAGACGCCCTCCCGCCTCGCGGCCTCCGGCTCGAGCCAGGGCAGGAAGTCGGCGGGGGCGAGGTTCGGGAACGAGAGCAGGACGTTGGCGAGGTCGCCCTTCGGGTCGATGACCAGCGTGGGGATGCCATCGATCGCGGCCTCCTCGATCAGGCCGATGAGCAGGCCGGTCTTGCCGCTGCCCGTCATGCCCACGCAGACGGCATGCGTGGTAAACCGCTTGGCATCGACGAGGAGCGGCTCGCCCGTGGGCGTGCCCCTGGAGGCGTCGACCTTCTGTCCGAGGTAGAAGACGCCGAGCCCTTCGATGGCCGCGGGCACGGGATCCTGCGGCTTTGTCCGCGTTCGGCTCTTGCGATCGGCGGCCATCGGCTGATCTCCACGGCGTCTGGACGGGCCTCCGATTCGACGCCGCGGCAGACGTTCGTGCAACCCCGAGCCCGGCGGCGGGCCGGCGGCGGCCGCCCGCCGCCGGGCTCGGTGGGCCGACCGCCATCGGCCCACCGAACGGGGAATGCCAGAGCCGGGAAACGGGGAGTGGCCGCGTCAGCGGGTTTTCCGGGCTCGGCACTGCGGGGCTGCGGCGAGCGTGATCACGATCACTTCCTCGCCGGTCGTGGGACTGATGTCGTGGTGCAGGTTGATCGGCGGGCTGCCCGCCGCCTCGCCGACGAGCGACTCGAGCACGGACCGTCCGGCCGTCACGAGCCGGTTGCGGAACTGCTTGAGCAGGTCGGCGGCGCGGCCGTCGCCGCCGACGCCGTCGGCCACCAGGCGCTGCTCGGCAGCGGTGAGCACGCCCTCGAGATGAACGAACAGCCGGTTTTCGACGAGGTGCGCCTGCACCTGACGCGGCCCCCGGCCCATGTACTCCTGTTGGAATCTGGCGACCGCGTCACCGACGGCCGCCTCGATCTCGCCCTGCGACTTCACGGGAGCCCCCTTGCGGCCACTGCACCCCACTAGGGAGGGGTATGTTTGCCACGGGGTCTTTCGGCACGCACGAGCGGCCGGCATGAGTTCGAGTTCGCGTGGGCGGTGGCGGCGCGCCGACAGAGTGTCTCGATGCGTGCACGGACGGTGCCGCAGGCCGTTCGAGGCAACCCGCACCGCGACGGAAAAATCTGCTTGCGTTGCCCAAACCCCCACCTATACTTCCGCTCGACCCGAGGATGAACGGCGGCGACACGTCGCGTTCGGCCCGGCGAAACCAGCAAACCACAACTCGAACGGAAGACGGGACGAG
>CAIKWU010000586.1 GCA_903831155.1 uncultured Planctomycetaceae bacterium
CGAGGAACTCGCCGACGTCTGGGCGGCGGAGGCTGGTCGCTGGATCGAGGCCCATGCCGGCGAGCCCTTCTTCCTGTTTCTCGCCTCGCACGATCTCCACGTGCCGCGGGTGCCGCACGAGCGGTTCCGCGGCTCCACGGCCATGGGGCCGCGGGGCGACTGCATCGTGGAGTTCGACTGGACCGTCGGTCAGGTCGTCGCGGTGCTCGAGCGACTGGGGATCGCCGACGACACGCTGGTGATCGTCTGCAGCGACAATGGTCCCGTGCTCGACGACGGCTACCGGGACGACGCGGTCGAGAAACTCGGCGACCACCGGCCGGCAGGCCCGTACCGCGGCGGCAAGTACAGCGTGTTCGAAGGGGGCACCCGGACGCCGTTCATCGCCTGGTGGCCAGGAAGGATCGCCCCCGGCGTGTCCGATGAGATCGTCTGCACGATCGATCTCGGCCGCAGCGTGGCCTCGCTCCTCGGCGCCGCGGTGCCGGCTGGCGCGTTTCCCGACGCGGTCGACGTGTCCGCGGCCCTCGTCGGCAAGGGTCCGGGCCGCCGGTCGCTCCTCCAGCAGGACAACGGCCAGTCCGGTCGCTTCGGCTTCCGCGATGGGAAGTGGAAGCTCGTCCGCCAGCGGGCCGGCGGAGGCGGGAACGCCGATGACAGGCCTCGGCCGTTCCGCGACTCACTCTACGACCTCGACGCCGACCCCGGCGAGACGACCGACGTGTCGGCCAACCACCCGGACGCGCTCAAGCGGCTCGCAGAGGAACTCGACAAGCTCACCAAGCCGGCACCGCGGCAGGCCGCGCCCCGCGGGGCGGCGGCGCGGCCCCCACGGAAGCCGGTCACTTCGCCACGGGCTTGAAGCCCTTGGTGATGTTCCCGAAGACCATCGTCACCCGATCGTCGGGCGAAGCCTTCTCGACCTTCCCCTTGCAGTTGGGGCAGCAGAAGCCCACTTCGGCATCGCCGATCGAGATCTGCGTGCCCGGCTTCACGGGCCCGCCGCTGAACGGGCAGCCCTTCTGCACGAGCTGGCCGGTGCTCACCATCTGCTGGTGGGCCTTGGCGGCGAACTTTGCCGAGTCGCCCTTGAAGGCACCGACGCACTTCTCGCAGCAGAAGTAGACCGTGCCGCCATCGAAGTCGGCCGACGCGGCCGGATCGCACCCATGGCCCGACACGGGGCAGGTGGCATCCTTGGCTTCCTTCACGGCGGCGGTCACGGCGACGGCCGACGTGGCAAGGGCGACGATCGCGAAGCAGAGCACGAGACGACTCTTCATGGCACGGTCTCCTGGTTGAGAGGTACGAAACTCCGATCGGCCGTCACGATACATCCCCTTGAACGGCAGCCGCAACCGGCCGCAGTCGCCGCGAGCCGAATCCGTCGGTGGGACGGGACGAGTCTGCTCGCCTGAGCCGCCAACCCGGCCCACCGGAAGCGCGCACGAGGAGCCGTCCGTCGGAGTCACGCGCAGGCGTCGGGGAGATTTGTGCGACGCATGGCCCGCTCGGTACCGTTTGGGATTCGAAATCACAAATCCCCCCGGCGACGAGCATGACCTCCGACGGGCTGCGGCGCCTCACCCTGCGCGTCGAGCCTGCCTCGGCTCCGGCAGCCTGGCCGACACAGCCGCCCCCGCGAGGATCACCACGGCCCCTGCCACGAACACCGGACGAAACCCGAGCCGGTCGACCGCGAGGCCCACGAGCGGCGAGAGCACGAAGGGCGCCGCCAACGCCGCCCCCACGATGCTCACGTACCGTGGGTGCTCGGCGGTCGACGGGGCGAGTTCGAGGGCGTAGTTCGTGAAGAGTTTCAGCGACAGCGGGTTGAGACCCAGCGGCACGTAGACGATCCAGAACCAGCGCACGGCGGTCGCATGCGGGAGGAGCGAGAGCGCCGTCACCACCAGCGGAGTGACCGCCGAGAGCGCGACGAGCCACACGAGCACGATCCGCGTGCCACGGCGATCCGAGACGGGGCCGGCCACGAGGCTCGCGAGCCCCGTGGCGGCGTTCTGCGTGCAGACCCAGACGAGGAGACTGCCAGCGGCGCTGCCCAGCCGATCCCGGGCGAAGGCCTGGTAGTGCGGGAACATCATCAGCACCGCCGAGAAGCAGGCGGCCACGGCCGCAAGCCGCACCAGCGCCCGATCGGCGGCGATCGTCGCCCGCCATGCGGCCAGGCCCCCCGTGAACCGCGTCATCGGTGAACTCGGCTGGACCTCGGCCGCCGCGCGCGGCTCATCCGCAGGCTCGTCGAGAAACAGGGGCGCGACGGCCGCGATCGCGAAGAACAGGGCCGTGGCGGCGAAGATCTTCGGGAAGCCGTCGGCCTGGCCGAGCCAGGGCCCGAGCAGGGCGATCGCGGCGGCGATCGCCAGCACGCTGCCGACCGCCACGCTCACCACCATCGCCCGGCCCCGGTGGCCCGGCGAGATGAGCTTGCCCTGGAGGGCGGCGAAGACGAGCTGATTGACGCCGATCACGGATGAGAACGTGGCATAGACGACGAGAAACAGGATCGCGAGCAGATCGGGCCTCGTCGCCTGGAGCGGCCCCCAGGCGGCGGCGAGCGCGGCGAAGCAACCGGCCATCGCCAGGCTCGTGGCCACGAGCGACCACTTTTTGCGAGCCTGCCGGGCGACCATGCCCGCGGCCAGCAGCGGCGGCACGCTCTGCCCGCCCCGGTTGAGCACGGGCAGGAGGCCCCGCAGGAACCCCGAATCGACGACGGCGTCGAGCACCGCCGGCATGATGATCGTCTCGGTCTTGAAGATCCAGCCGACGCGGACCGCGACCTGGTAGCACTCGATCCAGAAGGTGTTGCGGGCCTCGCGGCCCGCGATGTCGGGAGCCGCCGTGGTGGGATCGGTCGCCGGCGGGATAGGCTCGAGGTCGGTGGTGTCGTCACCCATCGTCCCCGCAGCATGAGGTTTTTCCGGCATGCCGTCCATTCGCGTCGCCTGCCTCGCCGTCGCACTCCTGCCCGCGGTCGCCGGCGCCGTCGAGGTGCCCGTCTGGTTCGGCACCTACACGAATCCAAAGACCCGCTCCGAGGGGATCTACGTGGCGAGGTTCGACACCGAATCCGGCACGCTCACGACACCGGCGCTCGCCGGCGCCGCGCGGAATCCGTCCTTCCTGGCCTTTCATCCGCGGCTGCCCGTGCTCTACGCCGTCTCGGAGATCGCCGCCGACGACGGCAAGCCGGGTGGCGCCATCGAGGCTTTCGCGATCGACGAAACGACCGGGGCGATCGAGTCCCGCGGCGCCGAGTCGACAGGAGGCGCTGGGCCGTGTCACGTGGCCGTCGACCCCGACGGCCGCGTCGTGCTGGCGGCCAACTACGGCGGCGGCAGCGTGGCCTGCCTGGGGCTCACCGAGGAAGGCCGGCTCCGGCCGCTGGTGTCGGGCAGCGCCGGGAGCGGCCTCGTGGAGCACCGCTACGAGCGTGACGGCGAGGAGGGCATCGATCCAAAGCGGCAGGACAAGCCCCACGCCCACTCGGTCGACGTCCTCCCCGGCTGCAACCTCGTCGTTGCCTGCGATCTCGGACTCGACAAGGTTCTGATGCACCGGTTCAGCCCGGAGACCGCAACCGTCTCTTTTTACAGCTCCACGAAGCTCGCCATCGGCTCCGGACCAAGGCACTTTGCCCTCCATCCCGATACGTATCGGGCCTGGTGCGTCAATGAGCTCGACCTCACGGTGACCGGCCTAGGGTTCGGTCCGAGACGATGCGGCATGGGGACTGAAAGCACGTACTCGACGCTGCCGCCGGACGTGACCGACCGCGCCGGTTTCTCGTGCGCCGAGATCGCGGTGCATCCCGGCGGCAGGTTCCTCTACGCCTCGAATCGCGGTCACGACTCGATCGCGATGTTTCGCATCATCGCCCCGCGACACGACGAGGCGAGCTCGACCGACCTCGAGTTCCTGGGCACCGAGCCGACCCGGGCCAAGACGCCGCGGCACTTCGCGATCGCC
>CAIKWU010000587.1 GCA_903831155.1 uncultured Planctomycetaceae bacterium
GCCCGGCGTGGCATCGAACCGCGGAAATGGGTCCACTTCGGCGATCACGCGGCGTCCGACGTGGCCGTGCCCCGTCGGCTCTCGATGCGGGCCGTGCGGACTGCCGCGCCGGTCCCGGCACCTCGGACCACCGCAGTGTTTGCCGATTCGCCTTCAGCCGACCGCACGAGGCCGCTGCGGATCGCCTCGTGCCTGCAGCGGGCGGCCGGGGCGGCGCCGGTCGCCCTGTCTCCTCACCAACGCGAGGTGTGGTTCCTCGGAGCCCACGTGCTGGCTCCCGCCGTGCTGTGGTACGCCCACTCCGTGCTGCGACTCGCCATGGCGGAGGGCCGCCGCAACCTGTGGTTTCTGTCCCGCGACGGCGAGATCGTCTGGAAGGCGGCGCGAATCGCCAACGACATGGTCGGATTCCAAGGGAACCTGCACTACGTGCTGGCCTCCCGTCAGGGGCTTCATCTTCCGTCGTTCAAGGGTTTTGATGACGAAGCACGTCGCTGGCTTCTGGCGAACCCGACGGTGGCTACTCCACGCGACGTTGGGCAACGGGCCGGGTTTCAGCCGCCGGAGTTGGCGGCGTGGCTCGTCGCTTCGGCCTCGGCATGTGCTTCCGATGAGCCTATCGACCGGCACCGACAACGGCTGTGGGAGATCCTGCAGACGGAACCACATGCCAGCCATCTCCGCGCCGCGGCATCGGCCCAACTGGCCGCAGCAACCCGATATTTCGCCTCGGTTTCAGACTCGGAGAGGCTGGGGATCGTCGACATCGGCTGGAACGCCAACCTCCAGTGCTCGTTTCAGCGGGTGCTGGGCCGCACGGACGTGATCGGCTTTTACCTCGGGCTGTTCTCCCGCAATCCGGAGGTGGGGGCCGACGCCGTGAGGCCTCTGCTCTTCGACTTCGCCGACGGACCTCTGGTGCCGTACCTCGGAGGGTTGGCGGTTTTGGAGGCCCTGTTCGCGGGAACACACCCGGGCCTCGTCGCCTACGGAGAAGACGATCGCGGCGCTCCGGGAGGCCGCTTGGCGGCCCCCGAATCCTGGTCGGAGCAAACGGCCTGGGGGATCGGTTTGCTCCACGAGGCGGCGTGCGTTGGCGCGACCCTGATGGTGCGCGAGGGCGTCGTTCCCACGAGAGAAGAAGTCGCCTCGCTGCTTTCTGGTCTGATCAATCGGCCGTCGCTTGGCGACGCCGCGCTCCTGGCCTCGTGGCCCACTCAAAACCTGCAGAATCGCCTGGTTTCCGAACCGCTGGTGCCCCGGCAATCCGTCGCCGGGATGCTCGGCCACACGCTCTACAGGGGCGAAGCCCCCGCGCTGCACTGGGAGGCAGGTGGCCTTATACTAAACGGCCGGCATCGGCATGCACTCCTTCGGGTGCTTCGCCGACTCTCTCGCGAGGTGCATTCGTGGCGATGGTGACAGACCGCTGGGCAGCGCCGCCGCTCGACGCGGGTGGGCGCATGCTCGGCTCAGGCGCCCGCCCGCAGGCCACGGGTGCCAGTAGTTTCCTCTTCTACGATCTCATGGCCGTGGTCGCGGTGGTCGTGCTTCTGCTCGGCGGCGTCTTTGCACAGGCGAGCACGATCGCGCAGATGATTCTGACGGTGATCGCCCTCATGGCGACCGACGTGAGAATGTTTCCCGCGATCATGCTGCTCCAGTGCACGTTCACCGACTTCAAGGGTGGCATCGGCGCCGGCATGGAAGGGCAGTACGAACGCTTCGAGGCGCTCACCATCAATATCGCCGGCTTCCCGGTGACGCCGGGGTA
>CAIKWU010000588.1 GCA_903831155.1 uncultured Planctomycetaceae bacterium
CGGTCGACCACGTGCTCGCGGGCGAGCGCCGCCACCGCGACCTCGCCCGATCCACCCCCGTCCGCGAGGAAGGCCTCGTAATCCTCCACCGAGGGAGGCAGGCCGACGAGATCGAGCGTCACCCGTCGGAGCCAGTGGTGCGGGGTGGCAGCCGACGACGGACGGAGGCCCTCGGTGGCGAGCCGGGCGGCCACGAAGGCATCGAACGGGACCTGCGGCCAGGTCGCATCGGGCACGCCCGGCAGCGGCGGATCACGCGGCGGATCGAACGACCAGTGGCTCTGCCACGCCGCCCCGTCCGCGATCCAGGCACGAAGGACCTCGACCTCGGCGGGCGTCAGGCCGCGACCGTGGTCGGGAGGCGGCATCCGCTCCGCCTCGTCGCCGCTCGACACTCGGCGGACAAGCTCGCTCCCGTCCGGATCACCGGGAACGATCGCGGCGGAGCCTGATTCGCCCTCGACGACCGCCGCCTCGCGCGACAGGAACGAAATCCCGCCGGTCTTCTTCACGCCCCCGTGGCAGGCGGTGCAGTGGGTGGCGAGGATCGGGCGGACGTCACGGTCGAAGTCGATCTCCGCCGCCGCGGCACGGGCCATCATCGCGGCGATCAGCAGCGTAGAAGGCACGTGCCGCAACGTGATGGCGATCATGGTCCTATCTCGGCCGGCGGCCCACCTGCACGACCACCGTCTCCGGGCGACCGTCCCGCACGATGCCGACGGCCACCTTGTCGCCGATCGGCGTGCGAGTCGTCTGCAGGACGAGTTCCGCCGGTTCCGCCACCGGCTCCCCATCGTACGAGACGATCAGGTCGCCCGGCCTGATCCCGGCGAGCGCCGCCGGCGATCCGGGTTCGAGCCCGGCCACGAGCACCCCGGTCACGCTCGGCGGCGTGGCCTGCAGCGCCATGCCGAGGTAGCCGCGCTCCACGTACCCGCTCTGCAGGATCGCCTGGCTCACCTCGCGGGCCGTGTTGCTCGGGATCGCGAATCCGATGCCGGTGTAGTTGCGGCCCACGATCGCCGTCGTGATCCCCATCACGCGGCCATGCACGTCGACGAGCGGACCGCCCGAGTTGCCCGGGTTGATCGATGCGTCGGTCTGGAGGAACTCCTGGTAGGGGCTGTCGAGCACTCCGCGGCGGCCCACGGCGCTGACGATGCCATAGGTGAGCGTGCGATCGAGGCCGAACGGATTGCCGATCGCCCACACCATCTCCCCCACTTCGACGGTGTCGCTGTCACCCCACACCGCGGTCGGCAGGGCCGTGGCGTCGATCCTCAGCACGGCCAGGTCGGTGGCGGGGTCCGCGCCCACGAGCGACGCCGTGAACCGGCGGCCGTCGGCGAGCGTGACGTCGATCTCCTCGCTGTTGGCCACCACGTGGTAGTTGGTGACGATCACACCGCCGTCGTCGACGATCACGCCGGATCCAACCTGCTCGTCGGTCACGCCCGGCGCCGCCAGCCCGCGAAGGGCGGCGATCTCGTCGGCGATGGTGACCACGCGACGCTTCGAGGTGACGTTGACGACGGTCGGGCCGATCACCCGGGCGAGCGTCGTGAACAGCTTGCCGACCGACCGCAGTTCTGCCTGCGAAGCGGAATCGCGGATCGCGGCAAGCTCGGCCCGCGTTTTCGCGTACTGCAGGCGACCCACGAACGACGGCCAGGCGATGAGCGACACGAGCACCACGAGGCCCGTCGCGAGCAGGAGCGTGCGTTGATTGGCCGCCCGGGATTCCGTCGTCATCCGCGTGACCTTTCCAGCACTCGCAGCCGCACGAGGTTGATCGCCGTCTTCGCCGCCCGGGTCGGGGCGAGGTCGGCGGCGCCCCCGAACACGTGTTCGGCGACCGTTCCGCCCGCGGCATCGGCGATCGCGACATCGACCGCCCGGCGTCCGTCGGCGGCAGCCCGGACATCGCCCACGGCAAGGCCGACCGTCGCCCCATGCCGCCGCCGGGCCTCGTCGGCGGCCGCCTGCACGTCGCCGAGCCCCGCGGGCACGACGCTCCCGCCGCGATAGACGCCGGCCGGCGCCCCCCGCCGCCCGTCGGCCTGCGCGAGGAGCGCGGCGACCCGGCCCGCCGTTCCCGACTCGGCCGACGCGAGCGTGCCGCCCTGCCCGGCCACGGCGGCGAGCACCGCGTCCTCGATCTCGTCGTCCTCGACTCCGTAGGCGAGGGTGCCGAGGCATTCCCGGATCGTGGCCTCTGTTGGAGCCATCTTCGCGAGGCAGTCCGCGTCGTCACGGCCGCGGGCGGCGATCCGCAGCGTGATCGTGGCCTCGTGTGCGGTGATCCCCACGAGCGGATCACGGCCCCGTCGGATCAGATCGGGGAGCATCGCCTCGATCGCGCTCTCGCCGGCGCCGAAGCACTTGATCCGACGCTGGAGGATCGTGGCCCGGTCGGGCAGCATCGCGAGCAGGGCCGGCTCGACCGTGGCTCTCCACATCACCTTCATCTCGGAGGGCACGCCCGGCAGCGCGAACACGCGGCAGGTGCCACCGTGCGGTCGCGGCAGGTCGGCATCGATCCCGGGCGCCGTGCCCTCCGGATTCGGGATGATCCGGCTGCCCCGCGGGAACATCGCCTGGCGGCGGTTCGAGTCCGGCATCGGCATGCCCCGACGCACGAACCGCGACTCGACCGTGGCCAGCGCGGACTCCGACAGCTCGAGCGGCACTCCCGCGGCTGCCGCGATCACGTCGCGGGTCAGGTCGTCGGCGGTCGGCCCGAGGCCGCCGGTCACCAGCACCAGAGCCGCCCGCGACGCCGCCAGCCGAAACGCCTCGATCCCGGCCTCCATCGTGTCGGGGACGGTCGTGTGAAAGGTGACCGGCACCCCCAGCACGCCGAGCTCCGCGGCCATCCACCGGCTGTTGGTGTCGAGCCGCTGGCCCGAGGTCAGCTCGTCCCCGATGGCGATCAGTTCCGCGTGCATGACTGGGAGTTGCCTCGGGGGACGCTCCCGCCGTGAGGGCGAAGCGGCTATCCTGCAGTGTCTTCTATAGCGATCGCCGCGGGTCTCGACCATGACCCGCGTGTTCGATAACCCTTCCCTCCACGATACCCCGCCATGCTGCGATTCGGTCTGCTGGGCTGCGACGCACGGATCGCCGAGGTTGCCGAGGCCGCGGCCCGCCGGGGGGATCGTTTGGTCGCCGCCCACGCCGTGGCCGGGGACGACGCCTCCCGGCTCCTCGTGCCCCGGATCGATACCTGGGAGCCCCTGCTCGACGCAGCCGTCTGCGACGCGGTGCTCGTGGGCTCCGACGGCTGGGACGACCGCCGGGCGGAGGCGGTGAAGGTGCTCGTGCAGGGGGGCCGGCCGCTCGTGATGGCCCAGCCGTTGGAGCTCTCCATGCTGTGGGCCTACGAGCTCGACATGATCCGCCGTGACACCGGAGCCGTGCTCGTGCCCTGCCTGCCCGAGCGGCTGCATCCGCTCATCGCCAGGCTGCGGGCCACGATCGAGGCCGCGCTCGCCGGCGTGGAGGGCATTCCGTTGGCCGAGTCGCTGCATCTCGAGCGGCGGCTTCGCGACCGCTCGAGGGCCGCGGTTCTCGCCCAGCTCTCCCGCGACGCCGACCTCGTGCGGACGCTCGTCGGCGACCCTGCCAGGCTCTCGACTCTTGGCGCCGCCGACCCCCACTCGGACTCCGCGTGGGCCACCCTCGCCGTCGGTTTCACCGGCGACGCGCAGGTGCCCGCGCGATGGCAGGTTGCCCCCGCAGGTTCCCCGGGGCTCGCCATCCGGCTCCAGGCAGCCGACGGCAGCATCGTGGTGGAGGCGCCCGACGACGCCGCGGAGCCCTGGTCGTGGAACGGGGTGCGGGACGGCGGAGGCGTCTTCGATCGCGGGCTCGCCACGCTCGAAGCGCTCGACGACGCGCTGGGCCGCACCGGGCGGGCTCAGCCCGAAGGCCGCGTCCTGCCCGCGACCTGGGCTGATGCCGCCCGCGCGATCGAACTCGCCGAGACCGTGCCCCGCAGCCTCGCGAGGGGACGGGCCGTCGACCTGCATCGCGAGGAGTTCACCGATCTGGGAACATTCCGCGGGACGATG
This sequence comes from uncultured Planctomycetaceae bacterium, assembly GCA_903831155.1. Taxonomy (GTDB): domain Bacteria; phylum Planctomycetota; class Planctomycetia; order Pirellulales; family UBA1268; genus QWPN01. The sequence goes on from CAIKWU010000588.1 coordinate 4,077, forward strand.
GCATCACTCGGCTGCGGCCTCATCATGGTGGCCTTGGTGGTGGTGGTCGTCGCCACGCTCGCGGCGGGCGTGGCGCGGGAGTTTGGCTGGAGTGTCGCCGGCGGCATCATCGACTCCTGGCCCACGATCATGCTCCTGCTCCTGGGGCTGTTTCTGGCCCTGCAGGCCATCCCCCTGCTCCTGAGGGACACCGGCGGCGGCCCCGGGTCCGGCAGGGAAAACTGAAGCTTTTTTCGCGATCCTGCGCCCGTTGCCGCAGAACCCTGCGGCGGGGAACGCGATGGCAAGGTGTGCCGGCCCTCCGGCCCCGGGATGGACCGTCCCGGCACATTCGGCCGATTTGGCTCGCGGGTGCCATCCACACCGGACG
>CAIKWU010000589.1 GCA_903831155.1 uncultured Planctomycetaceae bacterium
GGGATCACCAGCGGCGCCGCCACGGCGGCGGCCGAGCCGGCCACGACCTGCTTCACGAACCGCCGGCGCGAACCGACGCCGTCGATGTGTCCACTCCTGGTCATAGTTCCCCCTTCACGGCGAGGTCATGGAAATAGTGAGTGACTTTCCCCTGGTTGGCCAGCAGCCAGTCGATCGACGGCTCGTGCCGCATTGCCTTGCCGATCGCCCTGGCTGTGGCCTCGCGATTGGTGCGGAACAGGATCTCGGGATCGTAGTCGGCCTCGACGATCGACGGATCGAGCCAGACCGACATGATGATCCCGAGGTCGTTGGCCTTCTTCTTCGGGATGTCGCCGGCCCGCACGGCGTCGAGCACGCCGTGGGCGATCGCGGCCTGCACCGTGCCCATGAGGATGTTCGTGTACTTCTCGTGCTTGACGGTCACCTTGCTGACCATCAGCGTGGCGGGCCGCACCTGCACGTCGGAGTTGAGGATCGCGAACACCCGCGAGTGCCCCTTCGTCTGATCGCCGAGCAGGTTGGCGATCGCGTAGCCGACCGGCCCGTCGAGCTCGCCGATCACCACCTCCGGCTCCGCGGCGCTCCACGCGGCCTCGTCTTCGACGAGCGCCTCGCCGGTTCGCATCACGATCTTTCCGCCGGGCACGGGGCGGCGGGCGGGCTTGGGCTTCTTCGCCATGGGGACGTCTCCGCGGTGTCCTGCCGGCCGGAGTCGCCCCGACCGGTCATGCGGCATGGTACCCGATCGAAGGGACGGCGGCCGCATCGTGATAGCCGACCAGTTCCATGCGGCCGTCGAGGTGCTCCACCACGGCCGTGCAGTGCTCCACCCAGTCGCCGCAGTTGTAGTATTCGACCCCCTCGAGCATCCGGATCGCCGGCACGTGGATGTGGCCACAGACCACGCCCGTGCAGCCCTGCTCCCGCGTGTAGCGGGCCACGAATCCCTCGAAGTCGTTGATGAAGTTGACGGCCGTCTTCACGCGGCTCTTGAGGGCCGCGCTCAGCGACCAGTGGGGGTAGCCGAGCCGGCGGCGGACGGCGTTGGTCCAGGCATTGGCATGCAGGGCGGCCGTGTAGGCCCGGGCGCCGAACCGCTCGATCCAGCGGGCGTGCCGGGTGACCTGGTCGAACAGATCACCGTGAATCACCAGCAACCGCCGGCCGTCGCGTGTGACGTGGATGAACTGGTCGGCGAGTTCCACGTGGCCGAACGTCTGCGGTGACCAGTCGCGGAGAAACTCATCGTGGTTGCCGGTGGCGTAGTGCACCCGGGTGCCGCGCTTCAGCATGCCGAGCACGCGCCTGACGACAAAGCTGGCCGTGTCGTCCCAGGCGAAGTTTCGTCGGAGTTTCCAGCCGTCGATGATGTCGCCCACGAGGAAGAGATTCTCGGGCTCGAAGCGGCCGAGAAACTCGAACAGCTCGGGAGCCCGCGAGAAGCGGCAGCCGAGGTGCACGTCGGACACGAACAGCGACTGAACTCTCACGGCATCGCCCTCCTTGCCTCGTACGGCGTGCCGTGGCTCAGGCCGCGGCCGCCACCCCAGCAGATCGTCCGATCGTCTCCCGCTGCATGCTCGCCGCGATCGCGCGGGCAGCGGCCGGGAACCCGTCCATCCTTCCCCGTCGTCCCGCGAGTGGGTCGGCGAAGCGGTCGATGCCGTCGAGAAACCCCCGGATCGTCGCGGTGGTCACCGACTCGAGCGGTGCGAACGTGCCGCAGCCCTCGGCCGCGAGGAAGTGGGCGTTCATGGTCTGCTCCGCATGGGCCCGCTCGGGCAGCACGAGCAGCGGCTTGCCGAGGTGCAGCGATTCGCCGATGAGCTGGTTGCCAGCGGCCGCGACGACGCCGCGACAGCCGGCGAGATCGGCGACGAACCGCTGCTCGTCGATGTCGTGGAAGGTGATCGGGCCGACGGCCTCACGCCGCCCCAGGCCGTAGACCCGGACCGGCAGCCCCGCGGTGGCCAGCGCCCCGATCACCGGGGCGGGAGTGTGCCGCCGCAGGTAGCTGACGAGATGTCCGGCGTCGTGAGGCGTCGCGGTGAGGATCGCGGTACGCAGCAGCGGGCCAACCTGCACGGCGTGTCGCCAGCCTGCCACCAGCGGAGGACGATAGAAGGCGGAGACGACCGTGGTCGCCGCCCGGGGCACGAACAGCCTGCACGCCAGCCCCATGAATCGCGCGGTGCACCGCAGGGTCGGCGGCAGCGTGTCGAGGTCGTAGGCGACGAGAAAATGCTGGTGGTCGAGACTCACGAGCGGCAGCCCGAGGCGGGCGGCTGCCCGCGGCAGCACCGGCTCGAAATCGGTGATCGCCAGATCGGGGGCGAAGGCATGGAGCACGCGGGTCAGCCGTGACACCTGCCGAGGAAGTTCCCGGGCCGCGAAGTGCAGACCGTCGAGGATCGTCCGCGGCACGTCGATCCGGTTGCCGACATAATGGAACCGGATGCCGGGAATCTCCAGCAGCCGAACGTCGCCGCGGCCGGCGAACCTACCGCGGAGAAACGCGAGGGCTTCCGTGGACGAGGCGATGAGAAACTCATGCCCGCCGCCGAGCCGCTCCACGAGCGTGCATGCCCGCGCCGCGTGTCCGCGGCCTTCGCCACAGAGGCTGATCGCGATCCGGGCCATGCCACCGGTTCCGCGGAGTCACGCGGGGAGCCATGTCGTCCCCACGTCGGCACTGTTTTCGTCGCGCCGGCGGCCCGCAGGCAACTGTAAAACCTTCGTGAGCGAACCTGGGCAATCAGAGGTATTTGCGGCGGTTGACGGTGGTCTGCCACCGGCCCGATTCCGCGATCTCCACGAGCTGGGCATGCGTGAAACGTTCGCCATGCTCGAGCACGGCGCGGCGGATCACCTCCTTCACGTCGGCACCGCTGGCACCTTCGAGCACCTCGGCGAGCGCGTGGAAGTCGAGGTCGAGGCCCAGTGGCCGGAGGTGCCGCTCGAGGATCCGCATGCGGCTGGCCGCGTCGGGCATCGGGAGCGTGATCACCATGTCGAACCGGCTCGACCGCTGGGCGGCGGGATCGAGCGACTTGGGATCGTTGGTGGTGGCGATCGTGAGGATGTCGTCCCGCTGGCGGACGCCGTCGAGCGTGGAGAGGAAGTCGGCCAGCGACGTGTTGGAGCCGCTTCCGTCGCGGTGGCCGAGCACGAGGTCGATGTCGTCGAGCACCACGAGCGTGGGCCCGAACGTGTCGCTCTCGGCGTAGAGGTCGGCGATCGTGTGCCGCATCGCGTTGGCGTCGGCGAGGATCGTGGTGTAGCGGCCGGCGAGTTCGGCGGCGATCACGCGGACGAGATGCGTCTTGCCCACGCCCGGCGGGCCGGCGATCAGCATCCCGCGGTTGGTGCCGAGGCCGAGCGACTTGAGCAGGTCGCGGCGGCTCGTCGCCGACGCGAGAAACACGTCGACCTCCTGCCAGACGTCGTCCGGGAGGATCAGGCCGCCGCGGTCGCCGGTGAGGGCGGCGCTGGCCGTGATCCGCACGCAGCCGTCGTTGACGCAGGCCTCGAGCACCCGGCCGCGGAGCGGATTCTCGTGCGTCTTGAGGCGGGCCCGAAACGCTTCCAGCGTCTTCTCGGCGAGGTCCTTGTCGGCCTGCAGGGAGAGGATCGCAAACTCCCGCTGCCAGTGGCGGTCGTCGATCGTCACGCACAGCGGTGCCGCGGCGAGCGTGCCTGCGGGGAAGAACACGATCAGCCGACCGGGCACGGCCACCTTCTCGTCCGGGCCGATGTCGAGCTGCGACCAGGTGGGCGGCAGGTCGTCGCCGGGCGAGCCTACGACGATCCGGCCGGCGTGCCGCTCCATCTCGATCCGCAGCAGGTTGCCAAGCACCGCCAGCGACGTGCTCGGGCCGTTGAACTTCGTGCTCGCGAGTTCGAGTTGGTCGGCGCCGAGATGCCGCACCGCGAACTGCGTCGGCGAGAGCACCGTGGTCGGCTCGTTGCCCACGAGTTCGCCGAGCGTGCGGAGGGCGGCGCGGGTGGGCGTGGTGGCGGCCGAGAGGATCGCTTCGACGCTCTGGCTGCGGGGTGGCGTCTGGCCTGTGCTCATGCGGGCGTGCGACTCGTCGGGTGTGGTGGCGGCACGATACCCGGGTCCTCCGGGGGGTACACTCTATCAGAATCGCGGTCCGCCTCTTCGGCTCCGCACGCCCCGGGAGATGGTCGTCATGCACTGGCTCTATCTCGCGATCGCGATCATGGCCGAGGTCTTCGCCACGAGTTTTCTCAAGACAGCCGCCGGCTTCTCGAGGCTCTGGCCGACGCTTCTCGTGCTCGCGGGCTACGGCGTCGCCTTCTGGTTTCTCTCGCTCACCCTCGAGCGGATTCCGGTGGGCGTGGGATACGCGATCTGGTCGGGCGCAGGTGTGACCCTGATCGCGGTGATCGGCTGGCTCGTGTATGGCGAGAAGCTCGACGCGGCGGCGATTCTCGGGATGTCGCTGATCGTGGCCGGAGTGGTGGTGCTGAACCTGTTCTCGAAGACCGCCACCCACTGACACCGTTCGATCGGGTCGCCGCCGCGGTCCCCGGTCACGTGCTTGTGGAAGTGTCGTCGACCGTCCTATCCTTCCCTCTCTACCGGGGAGCGGTCACATGCCCATCGACCCGCGGCATCGAGAGATCTGGGCCCGCATCGGCGGGCATCGCTTCGACGAGCCGTCCGCGCGGCTCACGTTCACGGCGCGACTCGCCCGCGAAAACGGCTGGACGATCGGCCGCGCCGTCCGCGTCGTCGACGAGTACCGGCGGTTCGTGTTCCTCGCCGTGACCGCCGGGCACCCGGTGACCCCCAGCGAGGACGTCGATCAGGCCTGGCACCTGCACCTCGCCTACACCCGCGATTACTGGGAGGCGTTTTGTCGTGACGTGCTCCGCGAGCCGCTCCATCACGGCCCCACACGCGGCGGTGCGTGCGAGGCCGACCGCTACGACGCGCAGTATCGCCGCACCCTCGCCGCCTACGCAGCCGCCTTCGACGCGCCACCCCCGGACGATATCTGGCCGTCGGCCGAACTCCGCTTTGGCGACGATCTCGCGTGGCGACGGGTCAACGTGGCCCGCAACTGGGTGATCCCCAAGCCGGCCTGGCTGGCGGTGCGACCCCGCCGCACCGCGGGCGCGGTCATGCTCGCCGCCGTGCCGCTCGTCGCGGTCGGCATCCCGAATCCGCTCGACTTCACGGCCGCCCCGTTCCTGGCCCTGTTCGCGGCGCTCGCGACGGCCGCGATGGTGGCCGGGTTCGTGCTGCGGCAAGCGTTCCGGCCGGCCGGTGACCCGGCGGTCACGGCCGCGGACGTCGAGCCCCTCGAACTGGCCCTGCTCGCCGGCGACGGGCGCGTGCGCTTCGCGGCAACCGGTCTGGCGTCGCTCGCAGAGGAGCCTGCTCCTCGGGCCGATGGCACGCCGGATCCGGCGGCCCCGTTCGTGCTGCCCCCGGTGCCGCCTCCGGGATCGTCGCCGCTGCTGGTGGCCCTCCACGCCCGACTCGTCGCCCTCGGCGCCTGCCCGCCACTGGAAGCCATCAAGGCGGCCGTCGACATGGCCCGCGAGGAGGCCGAGCCCCGGCTCGTGGAGCGCGGCCTGCTCGTCGGCCCGTGGTGGGGCACGGCCGCGCCCTGGATCATCCTCGTGCCCGCGGTCGCCACGCTCGCCCTGGGCATCGCGAAGATCTGTGTGGGCGTGTCGCGTGGAAAGGACGTGGGCTTCCTCGTGGTCGGCTGCGCGGTGCTCGGGCTCGTGAGCTTCCTCGCGATCGCCAGGAAGCCCCGCCGTACCCGGCAAGGTGATGCCGTGGTGCACGGGGCCTGGACACGGTTCCGTGAGTCGGGACAGCAGCAGGCCTGGCGGAACGACAAGCGGTCCGCCGAGTGCGCGCCGCTCGCGGCGGCCCTGTTCGGCACGCCAACGCTCGTCGGCACGGCCTACGCGACGGTCCACACCGCAATCACCGCGATGCAGGGCCGGGACAATGGCGGTAGCGGATGCGGCTCGTCCGGTGGCGACGGAGGAGGAGGTGGAGGCTGTGGCGGCTGCGGAGGGTGCGGCGGCGGCGACTGACGGCCGCGGCCCCGGCCCTGCGGGTGGTAGAGTCAAGCGACGACCAAGCCTTGAACTGGATCGACGACATCGGGTGGAGTAGACGTCGACAACCGAGTGTCGCCGACCGGCTGCCGTACTCGTTCCAGTGGTTTTCGAGTCGCGTCAATCGAGAGGGGCAACCCATGTGGTCAGGTCCAGAGTTTCAGTGGCTCCTCACCGCGGTTGCACTCGCGGTGGTCGGGGCGGCATGGCTCTCGTCCACCATGTTCGCGCATGATCGCCCGACGAGAGTGGGGAACATCGTGGGCGGCTTGGGGGCGGGAGTTGCGGCACTCGGAATTGCGGCCGCCTTGCATCCGGTGCCAGGGATTACCGCCAAAGAGATCGTGCTCCTATGGCTCGCTTCGCTGGGCATGATCATCACCGCGATCGTCCTGGTGTCGCAGAGCCCATCGCGATCGCGATGGGTCTTCGTGGCGTGTGGCGTCGTCTGTTTGATGCTCAACGTCTGGGCCGTCGCGATTTTGCTCTGGATTGCAACCGTGTCGTCGGGCGGTGTGTAAGCCCGGCCGGCACCCTGTTTCAGAGCCATTCCGTCGCGGGTCACAGCAGCGACTTGGCGCTGGCCATTGCGAGCACGGCCGCCATCAGGAGCCGGATCGCGGCGACGGGCAGCCGGAAGGCGCCCAGGTGCGAGCCGATCGCGCCGCCGACGGCGGCGGCCGCCACGAGTTCCAGCCCCGGCAGCGGCACGGAGCGGCCCGCGGCGAGGTTGCCGGCGAGTCCGGCGAGCGAGTTGACGAGGATGAACGCCGCCGACGTGGCCGCGATCGTCCGTACCCGGGCAGCGTGGAACGCGAGCAGGAGCGGCGTGAGGAACACGCCCCCGCCCACGCCCGTGAGCCCGGAGAGCAGTCCCACCGCCCCGCCGATCGTGGCGAGCGTGGCCGAACGCCATACAGCGCCGGCCGGTAGTCGCGACGCCCTCGTCGCGTCGTCGCTGCCGCCCGTCCGGCGCGCCGCGACCGCTTCGACCCCGAGCCGAACCGCCGCGACGGCGAGCACGATGCCGACGAGCACCTCGAACGCCGCTGTCGGCAGCGTGAGCCAGCCGCCGAGGGCCGCCGCCGGCACGCTCGCCACGACGAGCGGCAGGAGCAGCCGCCGGTCGAAGTGGCCCGCGCGGGCGAACTGCACCGTGCCGATCGTCGCCACCAGCACGTTGAGCACGAGCGCCGTGGGCCGGATCACCTCCGGCGGGATTCCCCAGAGCGTCATCACCGCGATGTAGCCGGTGGCCCCGGCATGGCCGACCGACGCGTAGACCGCGGCCACGACCGCCACGGCGGCGGCAAGCGGCCAGCCCGTCATGCGGGTTTCGCGGCGTGCTGCATCAGAGTTTCGAGCGGCACGATCTCGAGCGCCTTTTCATGGGTCGCCTCCAGGACCACCGGCGGGGCGTGGCCGGCCTTCGCCGCCTCGAGCCACCGGGCGGCGCAGAGGCACCAGTGGTCGCCCGGCAGCAAGCCCGGGAAATCCCACTGAGGCTGTGGCGTGACCAGGTCGTTGCCCGCCTTGACGGTGAACGCCAGAAACTCCTTCGTCATCACCGCACAGACCGTGTGGGCACCGGTGTCTTCCTTGCAGGTCCGGCAGGTGCCGTCGCGGAAGAAGCCGGTGAGCGGTTCGCGGGAACAGGGGGCGAGCGGCCCGCCGAGCACGTTGCGCTCGACGTCGTGCTGCGGTCCACCGGGCGGATGGTCGAA
>CAIKWU010000590.1 GCA_903831155.1 uncultured Planctomycetaceae bacterium
CCGCACCGCGAAGCGAGTGGCCACCGAGACCGCCCTCGGCCGGGAGCGGGTCTCGATCCCGAGCGTGGCGGTCGCCGACTTCGCCAGTGGCGTGTTCGAGCGATTCGACGACAAGCGGGTGCTGCTCGTGGGGGCGGGCAAAATGGCCGCCGAGACGCTCCGCTACCTTCGCGCGGCCGGCGCCCACGACGTGGCGATCGTCAATCGCACGGCGGCGAGGGCCGCCCAACTCGCCGCCCGGCTCGACGCCCGACCTGCGGCCTTCGACGGCCTCGAGCAGGAACTCGCCGCCGCCGATCTCGTGGTGAGCACGACCGGCGCCAGCGACCACGTGGTGCCTCTCGACCTCTTCGTCCGCGCGGAGCCGCGTCGCGACGGCAGGCCGCTCGTGGTCCTCGACCTGGCCGTGCCACGCGACTTCGACCCGCGGATCGGCGAGCGGCCCGGGGTCTGGCTCTACTGCATCGACGACCTCGCCGCGGCCTGCGAGGCCAATCGCCGCAGCCGGCAGCGGGAACTGCCCCGGGCGGTCGCGATCGTGGAGGAGGAGGCTCGCCGCTTCATGGGCGACATGCATCATCGCACCATGGCACCGGTGATCGAGCAGCTGCGGGCCGGATGGCTGGAAACGGGCGACGCCGAGCTCGACCGGCTCTTCCGCCGACTCCCGCACCTCGGCGATGCCGACCGCGCGGAGATCCGTCAGGCGTTCGAGCGGTACGCGGCGAAGATGCTCCATCCGCCGCTGGCGTCGCTGCGGAGCGAGAGCCATTCCGGACCGCCGCACGGCCTGCTCGACGCGCTCCGGCGCCTGTTCAACCTGCAGGAGTGACGCGGCCGGCACGCGGCGTGGCGGCGGCGATGCTTCTCGCACCCGCGGCTCTGGAAAACATCCGCGCCGGGGGGCAGGTCACTGTCGCTCCACGACCAGCACGACCACCCCCGACGGGTGGTGACTGGCGATGGTGAGCCGGGACCGGATGTCGTGGATGGAGCCATTCTGGCCGTCACAGCAAGGGTGGTTGCCCACCCCGTTGTCGTACGTTATCTAATTGCGGACGGAACATACTTTCCGTTTGTAATATCGATCGCACATTCCGCTCGTCCGCACGCAAGAACCTTTTTCAACCGGAGACCCCATGGCCGACAAGCCCACCGACCGAAAAGCCGCCGACAAGAAGCCCGCCGACGTCAACAAGTCCGAGGAAATCCGCAAGATCGCCACGGGGATGAAGGCGAAGGGGGAGAAGCCGCGGCCGGTGACGATCATCGCCGCCCTCAAGGCCAAGGGAGTCGAGGTCTCGTCGCCGCAGGTGAGCATGGTCCTCAAGAAGATGGGATTCCGGCCCCGGAAGCGACGGAAGTCCGGTGACCTCGTGGCGGTCGCGGCCGCGGCGAACAAGTCCGGGAAGTCGAAGGCCAAGATCTCCGTCGAGGATCTGGTCGCGGCCAAGAAGGCGGTCGGCCGGCTCGGCGGCCTGGATCGAGCCCTCGCCGCGATCGAAGCCCTGCGGCAGTTCGAAACCTGATGGCTCGCGGAGGTCTGGCCGCCACCCGGCCAGACCCCTAGAGTTCCGGCGGTGTGCGGCGGCGTCTCCCGGAGGCCATTCATCGTGATTCGAGCGGCGGAACCGGAGGTCGTGGTGATCGGTGGCGGCCCCGCGGGCGCGACCACGGCCACCCTCCTCGCCCAACGCGGCCGGTCGGTTCGGCTCTGCGAGCGCGAGCGGTTTCCGCGGTATCACGTCGGCGAGTCACTGATCCCGGAGACGTTCTGGGTTCTCGAACGGCTCGGCATCCTGCCGCAACTCCGCGGGGGGCCGTTCGTCGAGAAGCACAGTGTGCAGTTCGTTTCGGAGCAGGGACGGCTGTCGGAGCCGTTTTACTTCGCCGATTACAAGCAGCACGAGAGTTCCCGCACCTGGCAGGTCGCGCGACAGGATTTCGACCAGTTGATGCTCGATAATGCGCGGCAGCATGGTGTCGACGTCCGCGAGGGCGTGCGGGTGCTCGACGTGCTCTTCGAAGGCGACCGGGCGGTGGGAGTGAAGACGCTCGACGAGTCGGGTGTGGAGGAAGAGGTACGGTGCCGCGTCGTGGTCGATGCCGCGGGGCAGAGCGGCCTGATCCTCGACCGCCTCGGGCTCAGGCAGTGGGATCCCGTGCTCAAGAAGGCTGCCGTCTGGACGTACTTCAAGGGGGCGGCGCGGGAGAGCGGACGCGACGCCGGGGCCACGCTCGTCATGCAAACGGCCGGGAAGGTCGGCTGGTTCTGGTACATCCCTCTCCAGAATGACGTCACGAGCGTGGGTGTCGTCGCTCCCCACGACCACCTCTTCAAGAATCGTGACACCAAGGATCTCGAGGCGATCTTCCAGCAGGAAGTGGCCCGTTGCCCGGGCGTGCAGCCGCGGATCGCGGAGGCCGAGCGGGTCGCGCCCTATCGCGCCGCCAAGGAGTACTCCTATCGCTCCTCGAAGGTGGCCGGCGACGGCTGGGTTCTGGTGGGCGACGCGTTCGGCTTTCTCGATCCGCTCTACTCCTCCGGCATCCTCCTGGCCCTGCGGAGCGGGGCACTGGCCGCCGACGCCATTTCGGCCGGCTTGGAGAGCAACGACACGTCGGCCTCGGCTCTCGGTTGCTGGGGTCCGGAGTACGTCGCCGGCCTCGAGCGGATGCGGAAACTCGTGTGCGGCTTCTACGATGGGTTGAACTTTGGCCGGCTGGTGCGAAATCACGGCCATGCGAAACCGCTCATCACCGACATCCTGATCGGTGACATCTTCAAGGGCGACATCGACGCCCTCTGGCCGCTGCTGGACGGAGCGAAGGAACCGACGACCGCCTGACGGTCGTGCGGGTCATGCCGTGGTTGCGGTCCGCGGAGCCGCCCGGCGGAGTCCCGGAGGCCGCAAATCCGGGTGTATGCTTGATCGCTCCCGTGCGCCGTCAAGGTTTTCCCAGACCGCTCCCCTTGCCCTGCCCGCAGGGTCGCTTCGGCGACCATCCCGGCCACGTCCGTATCGCCACGCCGCGAAGCCATGTCCGACAACCGCGAGTTCATCGCCGAGTTCCTGATCGAGTCGAGTGAGAACCTCGATCAGCTCGACAAGGACCTCCTCGCGCTCGAGGCCGATCCCGCGGACCCGCAGCGGCTGGCGAGCGTGTTTCGCACCGTCCACACGATCAAGGGCAACAGCGGCTTCTTCGGGTTCTCGAAGCTCGGGGCCATCGCCCACAGCGGCGAGCACCTGCTCGGCAAACTCCGCGACGGCAAGCTCCGGCTCGACGATCGACTCGCTGCGGTCCTGTATGCGATGGTCGACGCGATCCGTGCGATCCTGCAGTCGATCGAATCGACGGGCAACGAGGGCGATCAGGACTACCGCGACCTGTCGCGGACGCTCGCGGCAGTCGCCGAGCAGCCCCAGGCGGCACCGGAGGCTCCGCCACGGCAGGAGCCTCTCCCTGCCGCGGCATCGCCCGAGCCTGAACCAGCGCCGCCCGAGCCTGCGGCGACGGTGATGCCGGCCGAGCCTCCCTCGCCCGCCGCGGCCGAACCGCGGCCGCCTGCTCAGCCGACCGTCGCGAAGTCGCCCACTTCCCCCGCGGCTCCGTCCTCCCCGACTTCGACCGTCGCCGCCGCCGAGACGACCGTCCGCGTCGACGTGGATCTGCTCGCCTCCATCCTCGACCTCGTCGGGGAACTCGTGCTCGCCCGCAATCAGCTGCGGAGCATCGACAGCGACGACCCGGCGGTGCAGGCCTGCGGCCAGCGAATCAACGCCGTCACCAACGCCCTGCAGGAGACGGCGGTGAAGACGCGGCTGCAGCCCGTGGAGCACGTCTTCAGCCGCTTTCCGCGGACGGTCCGCGACCTCGCCGTATCGTGCGGCAAGGAGGTGCAGCTCGTCATCGACGGCGCCGACACCGAACTCGACCGCTCGCTGATCGAGAGCATCCGCGACCCGCTCACGCACCTGATCCGCAACTCCGTCGACCACGGCATCGAGCCCCCCGACACCCGCGTTGCCGCCGGCAAGCCCCGCGCCGGGAGGCTGTCGCTGCGGGCCTTCAACGAGAGCGGCCGGGTGACGATCGAGGTGTCCGACGACGGCGGGGGCATCGCGTTCGAGAAGGTCCGCGAGAAGGCGGTCGCCCGCGGCCTGGTGTCGGCGGCCGAGGCAGCGGCGATGGCGCCCGACCGCGTCCTGCAGTTCATCTTCGAGCCCGGGTTCTCGACGGCCGCCCAGGTGACGAGCGTGTCGGGCCGCGGCGTCGGCATGGACGTCGTCCGGACCAACATCGAGGCGATCGGCGGCACCGTCGACATCCACAGCGTGCCCGGTCGAGGCACGACCGTCCGGGTCCACGTGCCGCTGACGCTCGCGATCATGCCGGCGCTCGTCGTCCGCTGCGGGAGCGAGCGGTTCGCGATTCCCCAGTCGGCCGTGGGCGAGCTCATTCCCGTCACCAGAGACCGCCATGCTCCGCGGATCGAGGGGCTTGCCGACGCCCCGGTGATGCGGGTGCGCGGGAGGCTCGTGCCGATCCTGTTCCTCGACCAGTTTCTCGGCATCCGGGAGACGACGGCCTGCCGCGACGAGGGCACCGTGGTGCTCGTTCGCGTCGACGACCTGGAGTTTGGCCTGGTGGTGGACGGCATGCAGTCGCGGGCCGATCAGTTCCGCTGCCGCGACCTGCTCGACTCCGCCAGCCTCTCCACGATCGTGGTCAAGCCGATCGGCGGGCTGCTCGCGGGACTCGGCCTCTACTCGGGCGCCACGGTGCTCGGCGACGGCGGGGTGGTGCTGATCCTCGACCTCCGCGGCCTGCAGAGGATCGCCAGGCTGCCCGAGGTCGATCGCGAGCCCGATGCCGCCGTGGTGCCAACGGCGGAGATCACCGACCGCTATCTCATCTGCGGCACCGGCTTCGGCCGCCGGGTGGCGGTGCCGCTGGGCGAGGTGGTGCGGCTCGAGCAGTATGCCCGTGACAAGGTGCAGTTCGTCGGCGACCGCGCGGTCGTGCGGCGGGGGGAAGGCTTCACCCCGCTGGCCGACGTGGATGCGGTGCTCGGCCAGGCCGCCGGCATGCACGAGGCGAGCGTCAACGTCGTCGTGATCGACGGCGGAGCCGGTGGCGTGGGGCTGGCCGTCGGGGCGATCCTCGACGTGCTCGCCGCCGAGTCGCCCATGCAGCCCACTTCCGGGGTCGGTGTCGCCGGGATCCTGTCGCTCGGTGGCGTGGCCACCGAGGTGATCGATCTCCGTGCGGCGCGGCGGCACGTGGCGATCGAGGCCTGAGATGAGCGAATCCACCATCCATCGCTACTGCACGTTTCGCGTCGGCGAAGCCTGCTTCGCACTGCCCGCCGACGGCGTCGTCGAGGTGCTCCGCGGCGGCCGCCTGGCGCGGGTGCCTCGGGCGCCGGAGAGCGTGGTTGGGCTGTTGCACCTCCGTGGCCGGATCGTTCCCATCATCGATCCGGCCGCCCAGTTCGGCATCAGCCGCGTCGCCGAACAGCGGGCAACTCATTTGGTGATCGAGCTCCAGGACGACTGGTACGGCCTCGTGATCGACGAGATGCTCGACGTGGTCGAGATTCCGGCTGATCGCGTCGAGCAGGCGACC
>CAIKWU010000591.1 GCA_903831155.1 uncultured Planctomycetaceae bacterium
CGGCCAACGAACCGGTAGTCGCCGGAGCCGACCTCGAGGAGCACCTCACCCGGACGCTCCTCCACCACCTTCACGCCCGGTACCTGGCCGCCCGCCACGGGCCGGCCTTCGAGGAACTTTCCGGCCCAAACCGCTTCGCCCTCCGTGACGGCCGCGGCCCCCCGGGCTGGCACGTGCACGACCGCCGTCGTGTTGGCCGGCACCCTCACCCGCATTTCGATCCCGCCGTCGAGCCGCCGCCAGTGGCTCTGGATCGGCCCCCGCGGGCTGTCGTAGTCGGCCTTCACCCAGTCGATGGCCGCCCGTTCGGGATTGCTTCCGGGCGTGGGCGGCCGCGGACGGATCCGAATCCGCACGGAGGCCGGATCGATCGTGTCGATGCCGGCGAGCGTGCGGAAGCCCCACTCCATCACCGCGCCGAAGGCGTAGTGGCTGAAACTGTTCATCGCGGCGTTGTTCTTGCCGGTGGTGCCCTCGAAGCCGTGCTCCTTCGTGAAGCTGTCCCACCGCTCCCAGACGCTGTTGGCCCCCTGCTCCACCTCGTAGCCCCAGCTCGGGAAGGATCGGCTTTGGAACAGGCGGCAGGCAAGGTCGTGGTGGCCGTGGGCCGAGAGCGCCGGCAGGATCGCCTTGGTGCCCAGGAAGCCCGTCGCCATCCGGAAGCCGTTCTTCTCGATCCGCCCCACGAGCTGCTTCGCGACGGCCGCGGTCTTGCCGTCCGGCACGAGGCCGCACTCGAGGGCGAGCACGCAGGCCGTCTGCGTGTCGACCTTCACGGTTCCGTCGTCGCTGAGATGCTGGCGGCGGAACGACTCGGCGAGGGCCTCGAACCGGCGGCGATACGCGGCCCCGTCGTCGGCCTTGCCGAGCATGAAGGCCATCTGCGTCATCATCCGCGCCGACTGCGCGTGGTAGCAGAGGTCGACGTAGGCCGTCGGCGTGGCCTCGTTCACGTTGAGCCAGTCGCCCCACTCGTTGCCCGCGGCCACGCCCTCGAGCTTCGGGTCGAGCCGGGCCCGCCACTCCATAAACGCCCTCATCGAGTCCCAATGCCGCTCCACGAGCCGCCGGTCGCCATAGACCATGGCCATCGTCCACGGGCAGATCACGCCCGCGTCGGTCCAGGCCGTGCCGAAGGTGGCGCCGGGCTTGCCGTGGGCGAAGGGATACGGGCAATAGTCGGGATACGCCCCCTGGTCGCCCCCCTCCCGCCGCTGAGCCTCGCGGACATCGTCGATCCACTTCGTGAAGAAGGCGGCCACGTCGGCGTTGAAGGTGGCGGTGCGGGCGTAGATCTGGGCGTCACCCATCCAGCCGAGCCGCTCGTCCCGCTGCGGGCAGTCGGTCGGCACCTCGATGAAGTTGGCCCGCTGGGTCCACTGCGTGTTCCGCCAGAACCGCGTGAGCAGGTCGTCGCTGCACGCGAACCGGCCCACCATCGGCGTGTCGTTGTGGAGCGCGAGGCCCGTCACCGTGTCGAGCGGCGGCAGCGTGCCGGCCGGCAGGCCGCACACCTCCACGAACTGGAAGCCGTGGTAGGTGAACCGCGGCGTCCAGGTCTCCACGCCGCCCCCCTTGCACACGTAGGTGTCTGTGGCGCGGGCCTTGCGGAGATTCTCCGTCATCACGCGGCCGTCCGCATGGAGCATCTCGCCGTAGCGAAGCTTGAGTTCGGTGCCGGCTGGTGCCGTCACCTGCAGCCGCACCACGCCCGCGAAGTTCTGGCCCATGTCGAACACGAACACGCCCGGCTTCCATTCCGTCACGCTCTTTGCCGGCAGGTCTTGCGTGATGCGGATCGGCGGAGCGGCGTAGGCCACGATCGCGGCCGGCTTCACGAAGCCCACGGTCGATTCCCGGCGCAGCCCCGGCTCGAAGAACGGGGCCTTGTGGGCCGCGTTCGTCTCCGCGGGCACCGCGGCCTGCCAGATCGCCTCGTCCTCGACCGCCGTCGGCGTGTCCCAGCCCGGGAACTCGCGGCGGGCGTCGTAGGCCTCGCCCATCAGGAAGTCGGCCTCGCGAATCGGCCCGGCGTCGGTCACCTGCCACGAGGAATCGGTGACCACCCGCTCGCGGGTGCCGTCGGCATACTCGATCTCGAGCTGGCAGAGGATCGCCGGCGTCTTGCCGTAGATGTTTCGCCCGGTCTTGTGGGGCCCGTAGCCGACGAGCAACCCGTAGCCCACGTAGCCGGCATACCAGCCGTCGGCCACGACCGCGCCCACGCAGTGCGGACCGGGATTCGCGAGCAGCCCGGTCACATCGTGCGTGCGGGCATGGACCCGGCGGTGGTAGTCGGCCCACCCCGGCTGAAAGAGATCCTCGCTCACCCGCCGCCCGTCGATCGACCAGTCGACGATCCCGAGTGCCGTGCCGTGGAGCACCGCCCGCTTCACGGGCTTCGCGGTGGCGAAGGGCTTGCGGTAGTGGCGGGCCGGCGGAAGGTGGAGCTTCGTCCGATCGGCATGGAGCGGCACGTCGTCGCGGATGGAAATCCACTCGCCCATCCAGTCGGCGGCATCGAGAAGCCCGACTGAAAACGCCGCCGGCTCACTCCATGGCGATTCGCGGCCGTCGCGATCCCACGCCATCACCTTCCAGACCACGCGGCCGCCGCTCACCAGCGGCTTGCCCCCGTAGACGATCCCGAGCGTCTCGGCCGACTCGACGCGGCCGGAATCCCAGAGGTCGGCCTTCCCGGGCTCGAGCAGGGCCGGCTCGCTGGCCGCGAGCAGGCGATAAGCCGTCTGCGACTGGCCGCGGTCGGCATCGGGAGCCGTCACGATCCACGAGAGCCGGGGCTCGCGGGTGCCGATGCCCTGCGGCTCCTCGAGCCATTCGCACCGCAGCGCCATCGGCGTGATGCCCCTGGCTTCGCCCGCCGACGCGTCGGCCATGAGCATGGTGCCCACCGCCTCGATCGCC
>CAIKWU010000592.1 GCA_903831155.1 uncultured Planctomycetaceae bacterium
GGCGATCGACATCGCCGCGTGGTCGGGGATCGGCGAGTTGATGTGGACGGCGTCGACCTCGCTGTCCTTGAGCACGTCGGCGTAGCTCTGGTACCGCCGCTCGACACCGTAGGCCTTGCCCACCTGGTCGAGCTTGTCCTTCGACCGTTGGCAGATGGCGACGAGTTCCGCGTGCGGATGCCGCTGGTGGATCGGGATGAACTCGGCTCCGAATCCGAGGCCGACGATGGCGGTGCGGACCCGACGTGCAGGCGCTGTCATGGCGGAGAAATTTCCCGGGAGAAATACCTGAAAAACGCAGTATTGCCCGCGCCCGGGCCGCCGTCCATGAGAAGATGCACGGACGCCGTGAGGATTTGCACCGCGGCTCGACCGCCGCGGCTCACCGCACGTCGAGCAGTTCCACGAGGAAGTGGAGCGTGGCCTTGGGCGGGATCGGGCCGCCCGGGGTGCCCCGGTCGCCGTAGCCGAGGTCGCTGGGGATCTCGAGCTCGATCATCCCCCCCTCGCCGACGAGCTGCATGCCCTCGGTCCAGCCGGGGATGACCCGGTTGAGCGGAAACTCGATCGACTCGCCGCGCTGATACGAGCTGTCGAAAACCTTGCCGCCGTCGAGCCAGCCGTGGTAGTGGACCTTGACGGTGTCGGTGGCCTTCGGGCTGCCGCCGGTGCCTTTCCGCAGGACACGGTACTTCAGCCCCGAGGGCGTGGTCGTGAACGTCTTGGGCGCGTCGGAGTCGAGCGTGCCGGCCCCCTTGGGCAGCGACGGATGGGCAACTTCCTGGGCCACGGTGAACTCCATGGTGAAAAGGGCGAGGGCGACGAGAACGATGGTGGGAACGAGCCGCACGGGTGATGCTCCTGGACGGGAAAAAGGCGACGCCATCATACCCGGGCGCCGCCTGCGACGGGGCGGGCCATGAGCCGCTCGATCTCGTCAGGCTCGATCGGCACGTGACTGGTGAGGTCGACGGGGCCATTTTCGGTGACCAGCACGTCGTTTTCCAGCCGAACCGCGAGCCCCTCCTCCGGAATGTAGATGCCGGGCTCCACCGTCATCACCCAGCCGGCCTCGAGCGGGCCGTCGACCGGGGCGATGTCGTGCACCCCGAGCCCGAGGGAGTGACCGAGGCCGTGCATGAAATACTTTCGGCAGGCGGGCTCGTCGGGCGTGTCACGTTCCGCCTGCTCGGGCGTGATCAGGCCGAGTCCGACGAGCTCCTGAGCCATCTCCACCTGCGCGGCCCGCTTCCACTCGCGGAGGGACGTGCCGACCGTTGTGCGGGCGATCGAACTCCTGAGCACCCGCAGCACGGCCTCGTAGACGTCGCGCTGCCGGGGCGTGAACCGGCCGCTCACCGGATAGGTCCGTGTCAGGTCGCTGGCATAGTTGGCGTACGAGGCCCCCACGTCCACCAGCACGAGCTCGCCGGCGGCACAGGGCTGGTCGTTGTCGAGGTAGTGGAGCACGCAGGCATTGTGGCCCGAGCCGATGATCGGCTCGTAGGCCATCCGGCCCCGGCGGCGGATGAACTCGGCGGCAAGTTCCGCCTCCAGCTCGTTCTCCATCACGCCGGGCCTGAGCGCCGCCATCATCCGCTCGAGCCCAGCCCCGGTGATGTCGGCCGCGCGGCGGATGAGCGCCACCTCGGCCGGCGTCTTGATCGCCCGGAGCCGGCGGAGGATCGGTGCCAGACGCTCGAAGCGATGGAGCGGATACTGCGAGATGAGCCGCCGGGCCATCCGCACGTCGCGGCCTTCGACCTCGATCACGGCCCGCTCGTGCTCGTTGGAGTTGAGATAGACGGCGGCGCACTCGCAGAGGATCGCGTGGATGACGGCCGGCAGGTCCGACGTCCAGCGGACTTTCGCGATGCCGGAGATCTGTGTGGCCCGCTCCTTCGTGAGCTTTTCGCCCTCCCAGGTGGCGAGGTGCTCATTCGGCTGCCGCACGAAGAGGATTTCGCGGTTCGCGGGGTCGATGGCCGACGGTGCGAGCACGAGCACGCTCTCCTCCTGCTCGATGCCGCTGGCCCAGAAGAGGTCGCCGGCGGGGTGGATCCTGAGCGTGCCGTCGCCGTTGGTGGGGAGGATGTCGGCGGCGTGGAGGATCGCCACCGCTCCCGGCGGCAGCTGCTGCACGAGCCGGCGGCGGTTGGCGATGAAGAGAGCGGGATCGATCGGGGCGTGTCGCATGCGGGTTTCCTGGGAGTGGCGGACATTGTCGGGGTTTGGACGGCGGTCGCAAGGCGAGGTGGCCGATAGACTCTCCGCCTGTTTTCCGTGGTCTCCAGGAGCCGCCGCCGATGCCCGCTGTCGAACCGATCCTCGTCGCCGGAGCATGGAAGCCCGCCACCACCACCGCGACCTACCGGGCGATCGACCCGTCGAGCGGCACCGACCGCGAGGCCGTCTGGCCGGTCAGCACCTGGGCCGACGTGGACGCAGCGCTCGAGGCCGCCACCGTCGCGGCTCGCGAGCTCGCCGCGATGCCGCCCGCGCGGCTCGCCGCGTTTCTCGAGCGGTATGCCGCGCGGCTCGAGGCAAGGGCCGCCGACCTCGTGGCCGCGGCCCATGCCGAGACCGGCCTGGCCGTGAAGCCGCGGCTCGCCGACGTCGAGATGCCGCGGACGCTCGACCAGCTCCGTCAGGCCGCGGCGAGCGCCCACGAGGGAACGTGGCGGATGGCGATGATCGACCACGCCAAGAACATCCGCGCGGCGGCCTTCGGTCTCGGTCCCGTCGTCGTGTTTCCACCGGCGAACTTTCCCTTTGCGTATGGCGCCGTGACCGGCGGCGACTTCGCGGCGGCGATCGCGGCCGGCAATCCGGTGATCGCCAAGGCCCACGCGGGGCATCCATCGGTGTCGAAGATCGCCGCGGAGGAGGCACGGGCGGCCCTCGACGAGACAGGCCTGCCCGCCGCGACCGTGCAGCTGGTGCACGGCCTCGAGCCAGCCGACGGCGAACGGCTGGTGGCCGACCCGCGCGTCGGCGCCACCGGGTTCACCGGGAGCCAGACCGCCGGCGAGAAGCTCTTTCGGGCGGCGACCGCCGCGGGCCGCGTGATCTGGGTGGAGATGGGGAGCGTGAATCCCGTCGTGCTCCTGCCCGGCGCCGTCGCCGAGCGGGGCGACACGATCGCCGACGAGCTCACGACGAGCGTGACCGGCTCGGCGGGTCAGTTCTGCACCAAGCCGGGGGTCGTATTTCTCGTCGGCGACGAGGCCGGTCGCCGCTTCATCCAGTCGCTGGCCGGAAAGTTCGCGGCGATCGGGCCGCAGGTGCTGCTCGGGCCGGCCGGGTGCGAGCGGCTCGTGGCGTCGATCGGCGGGCTCGAGACGGCCGGTGCCAGGATCCTCGCGGGCGTGGCGGCGGCGGCGGGGCCGGCGAGCCATGCGCCGGTGCTCCTGGAGGTGAGCGGGCGGGAGCTGCTCGCGCGGCCCGACGCCTTCATCGTCGAAGCCTTCGGCAATGCGACGGTGCTCGTCGTCTGTGCTTCACTCGACGAACTGGAGCGGGCGGTCGCCTGCGTGCGCGGGTCGCTCGGCGCGAGCCTCTACGCGGCGAAGGACGGCGGCGACGAGGCGGCCTTCGCGTCGGTCGTGCGGCTGCTTCTCGAGCGGTCGGGCCGCGTGATCGAAAACCGGATGCCGACGGGACTGGCCGTCGTGCCGTCGATGCAGCACGGCGGGCCGTGGCCGTCGGCCGGGCCGCCCTTCTTCTCGGCCGTCGGGTTTCCGTGGACGATCCTCCGCTTCGCCCGCCGCGTCTGCTTCGACGGCTGGACGGAGAGCCGGCTGCCCGAGATCGTCCGCGACGCGGCCCCCGAGGGTCGCCCGTGGCGGTATGTCGACCACGCCTGGACCCGCGGGTGAGTGCCCGCGTCCGGGCAGCCACGGCCGTCAGGAAAACGCCCGCTTCAGGCGGGCGAGCACCTCGACGAGCCGGTCGGTCGGGCAGGCCACGTTGAGCCGAATGAAGCCCGGAGCGCCGAAGTCACGGCCGTCGGAAGGGCCGAGGCCGGCCGCCTCGCAGGCCGCCTGCGGATCGGCCACGCCGCTGGCACGGCAGTCGATCCACGCCAGATAGGTCGCGTCGGCCGGCACGCACGAGAGGCCGGGAATCGCTGCGACCGCGTCCTGCACGAGCCCTCGGTGGTGGCGCAGCAGGTCGATGAGCCGCCGCCGCCATGCGTCGCCATGCTCCCACGCGGCGATCGCGGCGGCGTAGCCGAGGGGGTTCACCATCGGCACGAGCCCCCCGCCCGCGATCCGCCATCGCCGGCCGAGCGCTGCGTCGGGCAGGATCGCCGCGGCACATCCGAGGCCCGCGAGGTTCCAGGTCTTCGACGGCGCCACGAGCGTGATCGCCGCGCGGGCCGCGGGATGATCGAGGCTCGCGAACGGCACGTGCTCAGGTCCGCCGTGATCCTCGTCGAGGAGGAGATCCGACCAGATCTCGTCGCTCACCACCGTGATCCCGTGGCGGTGGGTGAGATCGGCCAGCCGCACGAGATCGTCGGTGCGAAACACCGTGCCGGTGGGATTGTGGGGATGGCAGAGCCAGAGGAGCTTTGATTTCGGGGAGATGGCCGCCTCGAGCGCGGCGAAGTCGATGGCCCACTCGGCAGCGTGCTGGAGGAGCGGCACGCGGACACATCGCCGGCCCGCGAGCCCGGGCAGCGTGAGGAACGGCGGATAGACCGGCGCGAACGTGAGGATCTCGTCGTCGGCCTCGGCGAGCAGGCGGGCCGTGATCGCCAGACCCGTGACCACGCCCGGCGTGGCGACGATCCGGGCGGGATCGACCTGCCATTCATGACGCCGCAGGAGATGCGCGGCGAGCGACTCTCTGAACCCCGGGGGCTCGTGCGTGTAGCCGAACACGCCGTGATCGACGCGGTCGTGGATCGCCGCCAGCACCTCGGCCGGCGCCGAAAAGTCCATGTCGGCCACCCAGACGGGGATCACGTCGCGGTCGGCGTAGCGGTCCCACTTCTCCGAGCCGGTGCCGTGGCGGTCGGAACAGGATGCGAACGGGTCGTCGGAGGAGCGTGGCATGACGAAAGTGTAGCCCGCGTAGACTGTCGCCGACGGCACCACGAGGGGAATCCAGAGATGGACACATCGTCACGGCGGACGTTTCTCGCGGCGACGGCGGCCGCGGTGGCCGGTGCCGCGTCGCGCGGTCGCATGGTCGCCGCGAAGCCCGTTGCCCCGGCCCGCCGCTTTCCCCTCATCGGGTTCACGAAGCCTTTTGCCGACCTCTCGTTCAACGACACCGCCGACCTGGTCGCCGAGGTGGGCTGGGACGGCGTCGAGGTGGCGGTCCGCGACGGCAACGCCACGCACATCGCGCCCGCCCGCGTCGAGGACGACCTGCCACGGATGGTGGAAGCGCTCGAGACGCGTGGTAAGGATCTTTCCATCGTCACGACGAGCGTGGTCGCGCTCGACGCCGCGGGCGAGCGGGTGCTGAAGGCCACGGCCGCCGCCGGCATTCCCCGGGTGCGGCTCGGGTTTCTCAAGTACCCCAAGGCGGGCGATCCGTTGCCGCGGGTCGCCGAGCTCCACGCGGCCCTCGCCGACGTCGCCGCGGCCTGCCGCGACCTCGGCCTTCAGGCGGGCTACCAGAACCACTCGGGCGCCGAGTATGTGGGGGCGGCCGTCTGGGATCTGCACGCGGCCCTCCGAGACCTCGATCGGCGGCACGTCGGCGCGTGCTTCGACATCGCCCACGCCACCGTCGAGGGCGGGCTCGCCTGGCCGCTGCACGCCCGCCTGATGGCCGAGCGGTTCGTGGCCATCTTCTGCAAGGACTTCTTCTGGGAGAGGCGCGACGGCGACCAGAAGCTTCGCTGGTGCCCGCTGGGCGAGGGTGTGGTGCAGCGGTCGTTCTTCGACTGGCTGAAGACAACCGACTTCTCGGGGCCGATCAGCCAGCACCACGAATACGGCGGCCTCGGCAAGGGCCCCGCGATGGTGACGCGGCTCCGCCGCGACCTTGCCCGACTCCGGGAGTGGATCGACGGGCCTTTGCCGTGAGGCGGAGGGCCGCGTTCTCGCTTTCGTCAGTAGCGATAGATCGCGGCAACGCCCGACTCGGTCGGCATCCCGATCCGGCGGACGGCCACGATCGTGCCACCGTGCGCGAGGACGGCTTCCGCCACGGCGCCGATCACGTCCTCGTGGTCGAGGGCGGCGGCCGGCGACGGGGAAGGGCCGGCCGCGGAGGGTGAATCGAACTCGATCGCGCCGGTCGTGCGGTCGAATCGGCCGGGCTCGATCCTCTCGGCCTCGACGAGGAGCGTGGCCACGCGGCCGGCCACGGCGGCCCTGCCGATGTCGGCCAGATCGCAGCCGCCGAGGTCGTGGTCGCAGGCTCGCTGCCAGTGCCGAATCTCCCCCTCGATGCGTCTGGCTGCCGCCGCCGCGAACACCGGTGCCACCGCTGCGGCGAGATCGTCCGGCGTCATCAGGTGCGGGTTCTTGGCCACGTGATCGTCGAGCAGGAGCTCGTTCTTCGAGAGGCCGCGGAACGTGGCTCCCAGCCGGGGGGCGGCGGCGAGCACGAGCGGCAGGCCCGTCGGCCGCGAGACCTGGTCGATCACGACCTCGTCGACGTGCCTCAGGAAGATCTCCGTGTCGGCGTCGATGTCGTCCTGCCTCGCGCCCGCTCCTCCATGCACCGCGGTGGGCCCGGCCATGCCGGCAGGCCCCATCCCCCGCTCCACGCGGTGTGGCTGAAACGTCTCCTCGTCCACCACGTCGCCGCGGACGAGCGCGGTGGTCGGCTCGTGGCCGGGCAGCGGCACGACCTCCACCGGATCGAGCCGCGCGACGACGGTGGCGGCCGCGTCGTGCCAGATGGTGCCTTCGAAGAGCCGGGCCTCGCGGCTGGTGAGGGCGAGCACGTGGCACCGCTCGATGCCGGAGGCGAGCCGCACCAGGGGCATCAGGTGGAACCGGTTCCTGATCACCGCCAGCGGCGTCACCGGCCGCTGCAGCCGGAACACCCGCGCCCGGCCGTCGCTGGCGAGCACGGCGAGCCCGTCGCGGCCGTGCTTCCAGAAGTCGTCGTCGCCGGCGAGCAGGTGGAAGGGCCGCAGCAACCGCTCGATCTCCTGCCGCGGATGCGCGGTCGCGAGTCCTTCCGCGAGGCCCGCCACGAACTGGCGGAAGGTCGGCCGATCGACGGCATTGCCGGGCACGGTGCGGTGGGTCGGCAGGTAGAGCGACAGGCAGGGGGCGGCCTGCGGGCTCATCAGCGATCGCACCGCCTCGGGCGAGAGGCTCTCCACGGTCACGCTCGATCGGTCGGCCGTCATCACCATGCACGCCTCCCCCGCCCGTCGGTGACGGGCGATGACTGTCGTCGGAAAGGCGTCCGGCTGCCAAGTGCCGGGGCGGATGTCGCGCCGCCTCCGGATCCGCGGCGATGATTCGCGGCCGACGCAGCGGGGACAAGGCCTGGGCGATGGGGGTGGTCGCGAGCCGATCGGACACTCCGGCGGTATCGTGTGGAGTGGGCGGCGGTACGGTTCGCTCCACACACCGGATCCACGGCATGCACGACGACGCGGTGGGAATCGTTCTTGCCGGCGGCCGCTCGA
>CAIKWU010000593.1 GCA_903831155.1 uncultured Planctomycetaceae bacterium
CCGCGACGGCTTTCAAGCGGCGGCTGACGAGCTGCCGGTGATCGACATCCACCGCCTCTAAGTCCTACCGGACGCGAGGTCACAACAAAGCCATCACGAAGGCCGAACTCGGAGACACTCCGCGCCAACCCCAGAAAAACGCCACTCGGGGGAAAGGCAGGCGTTCCGGGCGCCGCCTGTTGGGTGCCGGGAAACGGTGCACGCGGCTCTCGAGTCGCCCATCAGCTCGGAAATGGCTGCTGACGTGCTCGCGGAAGTGCCATTGACCGGACTATCCTCAGGAACCGATCCGCCCGTTGCCGTCGAAGTCGACGCCAAACGTGGTCTCGGCGGCGAGATACCGCGGAGCCCCCAGCACGATCATGCTGTCGGAGGAGGTCTGTGCCCAGGTGCTCGAGAGCCGCCAGTAGTGGATCTTGCGATCGGTCGTCACCCACGCGAGCGTGTTGACGCCGTTGACGGTCTCCACCGCCCGGGCCGTGTAGCCGATCCGCGCATAACTCTGATAGTTGACCGGAGCCCCGCCGGCCGTGATGGCCGTGCCGTTGGCAAACAGGTTGCCGGCCCGGTCGTAGGAGAGCCTCACGGCCCCCACGGCCTCGATGATCGTGAACGGCGATCCGATCACGCCGTCGTCATCGAAGTCGCGGCCGAACGCCACCTCGGCGGCGTGATACCGCGCCGCCCCCGGCACGAGCATGCTGTCCGACGAGACCTGCGCCCAGTTGCTCGAGAGCCTCCAGAAGTGGAGCTTTTTGTCGGCCGTCCGCCAGGCGATCGAGTTGGTGCCGTTGACCGCCTCGGCCCCCACGGCCGTGTAGCCGATCCGGGCGTACCCCTGGAAGCCCACCAGGTTGCCGCCCGACGTCACCGGCACGCGGTTCACCACGAGGTTGCCGGCACTGGTGTACGCCAGCGTGGCGCTGCCCACGCTCTCGATCACCGTGTCCGGGGCCCCGATGAAGGTGTCACCGTTGAAGTCCGTCGCGAAGGAGGTCTCGGCGGCGTAATACCCAACGCTTCCCGGCGCGTGCATCCCATCGGCCGAGAGTTGCTGCCAGGTGCTCGACAGCCGCCAGAAGTGGAGGCTGCCGGCAGTGTTTCGCCAGACGATCGTGTTGGTGCCGCCGACGTTCTCAGCGGCGATCGCCGTCCAGCCCCAGCCGCGATACACGTCAGAGCTGACCGGGCCGCCGAAGGACGTGATCAAAACTCCGTTGGCCCGAAAGTTACCGTCGCCGTCGCGCTCGAGGGCGACAGCCCCCGAGGACTCGATCACGGTGGTGGTGGGTGAGACCACGCCGTCACCATCGAAATCGATCTCGAAATCCCGCTCGGCCTGCCGGAAAGCCGTGGTGCCAGGAGCAAGCCTGCCGTCAGCGGTCAACTGGTTCCAGTTGCTATCCAGCCGCCAGAAGCGGAGTTCGCCCGCCGCGTTCTGCCAGGCGACCGTGTTGACGTTGTTGACCCGCTCGGCGGCTCGGGCCGTCCAGCCCCAGCTGCGGTAGGAATCGTAGTTGACGAGGCCACCCCCGGACCTCACCTGCGTGCCGCCAGCCCGCAG
>CAIKWU010000594.1 GCA_903831155.1 uncultured Planctomycetaceae bacterium
TCGAGACCACGCTCGACGGTCTCGTGAAGACGCCGAGCAGCGTGACGATGAAGAGCGGCGGCTCGGTGCAGGAGTGGGAGCTCGTGCAGGTGCAGAAGCCCGACGCCAAGGCGGCCACGCCCTGACCGCCGGCCCGCGTCGCGCGTCAAAACGCGTCGCGCGTCAAAACGGAACGTCGTCGGCTGCTTCGGCAAGCTCGTCGTTGGGATCGACGCTCTTCGAGCGGCGGGTCTCCTGGCCGTCGCCGCCGGAGAGCCGCCGGAACGAGAGAGCCTCGGCACTCAGGAAATACTTGGCCTCGCTCGCCTCGTCCCGCTGCCAGCGGCGGCCGCTGAGGCGGTAGACCACCTCGATTTCGTCACCCACGCTCAGGCCGTCCACCTCGTCGCAGGCGTCCTTCACGAACTCGAGGGGAATGTAGTTGGTGAAGGTGCCCTTTGACTGCTCGAGCACCACCAGCCGCTTCCGAAATCCCTTCTGCCCGAAGGACTTGGTCTCTTCGATCAGGTGGACGACGCCGCGGACGGTGGGGTCTTTCATGGCAGTGCCTGTTCTGGTTGGGGAAACGACTGTCCGCGTGAGCCGCGGGTCCGCTCGTGCCGGGGCCGGATCGCTCACGGAGGCACCATCGTACCGCAGGTTTCGCGACGCGCCAGGAGGTGGCTCACGGGCCGGCAAACCGACCGAAGTGGAAGTAGGCGGCACAGGCGCCCTCGCTCGAGACCATCGTGGCGCCCAGCGGTGTCCGCGGCGTGCACTCCTTCCCGAAGGCCGGGCACTGGTTGGGCTTGAGCGTGCCCCTGAGCACCTCGCCGCTCCGGCAGAGCGGCGACTCCTCGGCCGTCACGTCGCCGACCGCGAACCGCACCTCGGCGTCAAAGTCGCGGTAGGCCTCTGAGAGCCGCCAGCCGCTCCCCGGGATCACGCCGATCCCTCGCCACGCCCGGTCGACCGGCTCGAACACCTCCGCGATCACGGTCTGGGCCGGCTCGTTGCCCCGCTCGCTCACGACGCGGGCGTAGGCGTTCTCGACCGAGTGCCGGCCCTCTTGGAGTTGGGCCACCGTGCGGCGGATGCCCTCCAGCAGGTCGAGCGGCTCGAATCCCGTCACCACGATCGGCACGCGAAACCGCTCCGCGAGCGGCGGATACTGCCACGTGCCCATCACGCTGCAGACGTGGCCCGCCGCCAGGAACGCGTTCACGCGGTTCCCCGGCGACCGCATGATCGCTTCGATCGCGGGGGGCACCAGCACGTGCGAGACGAGCATCGAGAAGTTCGTCAGCCCCTGCTGCTTCGCGAGCTTCACCGCCATGGCGTTGGCCGGGGCGGTGGTTTCGAACCCGATCGCCAGGAACACGACCTCCCGGCCGGGGTTCTCCCGCGCAAGCTTCACGGCGTCGAGCGGCGAATAGACGACGCGGACGTCGGCGCCGCGGCCCTTGACCGTGAAGAGGTTCTCCCGCGATCCCGGCACGCGGAGCATGTCGCCGAACGAGCAGAAGATCACGCCCGGCTTCGCGGCAACCGCGAGCCCGCGGTCGATCGTCTCGAGCGGCGTCACGCAGACGGGGCACCCCGGGCCGTGGATCAGCTCCACCTCGGGGGGCAGAAGTTGGTCCACGCCGTTTCTGATGATCGAGTGCGTCTGGCCGCCGCAGACCTCCATGATCGCCCACGGCCGCGTGGCGATCCGGCCGATTTCCGCGGCGAGCCGCCGGGCCGTGTCGGCGTCGCGGTACTCGGCGAGGTGTTTCATGATTCGTCGGACATGTCCGCCGCCGGCTCGTCGCGGAGTTCCGCGAGCCCCTCCTCGAGCAGACCGAGATCGGCGAAGGTCTGCAGCGTGGCGCGGGCCGAGGCCTCGTCGATCTTCGAGATCGCGAAGCCGACGTGCACGATCGTGTAGTCGCCCACCGCGATGTCGGGGAGGTAGGCGAGGCAGATCTCCTTGACGACGCCGCCGAAGTTCACGCGGCCCATCCGCGTGCCGTTTTCCTCGTGGATCGACTCGACTTGTCCGGGCACCGCCAGGCACATGGGCTACCTCCCCGTTCGCGTCTGCGAAACCTGGTTTCCGATGTCGGCATCCGATTTCCATTCTACGGGCGATGGCGCCCCGACATCCTGGAAGGTGGTGGCGAAGCTGCGGGCCTCGAGGCAAGGGGCCCGGGGGCGAGCGGTCATGAGCCGGCTCGAACCTTCGAGGCGCTAGCCGGCTGAGGCGCCAGCGGGCCTGGTCGACTACCATGCGGACATGCTTGCTCCGAACGATTCTCCGCCCACGGGCCTCCTCGAGACGGCCGACCACGAGGCCATCCTCGCCCGTGCCCATGCCATCCTCGCTCGCGAGGAGATCGACGAGGGTGAACGCCAGGTGCGGCTTCACGTCGTACGAGCCGCGATCACCGGCACCGTGATCCGTCCGTCAGAAGACTCGCCGGAGATGCGGAACCCGGCCTACTGGATCCTCGTCAACGACCGCTTCGTCGTGGCTCCCGGAATCGAGCCGGTCGAAGCGATCGAGGATCTCTGGGTGCTTCACGGGGCGGACGGTGTTCCAGTGCCCCGCATCCGCTGCCTCAAATACACCACGCTCGTCCTCATTCAGGGCATCGTCCAGCACTTTCGCGACACGAGCAACGCACGCGGGCTCGAAGCCATCAACCAACTCATCGGCCGCAGGGTCATCCCCGAGGAGCTTCCGAATCGGGGCGACGAGATCCTGTGGCGCCGTCACTTCGACGCCAATCGCCTGCTTCCCGGCGACCAGGTGTGGTTCGACAATCCGTTTTTCGACCAGGGCCGCGAACTGTTCCGGCAGCGGTTTCATCAGGACGCGCTCCATGCAGGGGCCGGGCACGACGCGGCGACGACGGTGGCCCGCAAGCGGGCCGAAGCGGTCACCGCCGGCGAGGAAGGCAGCAATGCCTTCTATCTCGGAGACGACCGGTTCATCCTCGGAGCGGATTCGCTCGTGCGGGCATTCCGGGGACCGCTCCGCCCCGGCACCACCGATCAGCCGCCTTCGCATGAACTGGTCTTCACGCGAAAGGTCTTCAGCCTGACGCGGTTCCGGCAGCACATGATGGAAGACAACTATTCGGTGCAGGCCTGCCTGCGGGCGGCCCCCGACTCGGTACGGCCCGAGTGCTTCACCATCGAGCGGGTGCGGGCGCCGCTCGATCCGGAGCATCTGCTGCGGCACCATGCGATGCACCCGCCCGAGAAGGACCTCGGCAGCCTGATCTCCGCCCTGGCCAGCGGCAACCTGCCCCCTCTCATCGACCGCAGGGGGCATGCGCCATGCCCGGTGTTTTCCCCGCACTACGACTGGGACGAGCAGCAGCGGGTGCGGCTTGCCCTCGACGCCGTCATGCGGGCGGACCCCGATGCCGTCTGGTGGCTGTTGCGGGATCAGATCGATGACGACCGATACGTGTTCACGGCTTCACGGGGCGGCGAGGTGCAGAACTTCACCGTCGGCATGGTGTGCGGCGATCTGGCCGACGCGAGGCTCTGCCTGGCGTTCACCCGCCGCCTGCCGCTCGTGCCGGGCCGGTTTCCTGCCTCGTTTCATCCGGAGCGGGAGTTTCTCCGCCAGGAAACCCGATGGCGTGCCGCTCGCATGCCGCTCTTTGCCATGCAGTCGGCCCTGTGCGAAGCCGCCATCCGGGAGTGGGAGGGCGTCGTGCAGACCGAACCCGGCGAGGATGGCAGGAGCCATCGGTTTTCACCGGAGGAGAAGTCGAGGTATGTCATCGCCCTGCGGGCGGAGATCGACGAACTCGCCCGCACCCGTCGCGCGGCGTGCGAGGAAGTGATCCTTCCGTATCTCCCTGCACCGTCCGGATGGGACGGCTTCGATGCGGAGCGGGCGCGGGCATCGACCGCGAACCACTGAGTCGCTCAGGTGTCGATCGCTCGAGTGCGTGGCGAGTGAAAGCCGACCGGCCGTGAGGCCGCGGGCGGACCACGCTGGACACTGCGTCGTGTCGCCGTTCGCCCCACGCCTCACGGCGTTGGGCTTTTACCAGTGGACGCGGAAGGATCATGAGTGACCCGTGTCGATCGCTCGAGTGTGTCGCCAGAGCGTCACGCGATTGTTGCCGGAGTCGGCCACGGCCAGCGCCTCGCCGTGGCTCGAGATTCCGTAGGGCCAGCAGAGGGTGTGGGCCGCGACTGCCTTCCACCGATTCTCGCCCGCAGCGTCGAAGTCGTCCTGTCCGAGCACGTCCGTCGCCTCAAGGCCAGCCGGTTCACCCCCTGACAGCGGCCACAGCAGAATTCGGTTGTTGGCGGTGTCGGCCACGGCGAGCGAGCCGGCGGCCATCGTGAGCCCATAGGGAAAACGCAGCCGATGTGCCCCCTGCGGCCGGTGCGGCAGTTCGGCCGCGGTGGTGAAGTCGGGCTGGCCGAGCACGAAATCCGCCGGCCGGTCGGCGTCGGGCCGCCCTCGCCAGCCGAGCACGCGGTGATTGCCCGCGTCGGCCACGAACAGCATTCGCTCGTCGCCGGCGATCGCATGCGGCCAGCGGAACGAGTCGGGGCCGACGGGCCCGCCCCGGTTCTCTTCATTGCTCGTGAGGTTGACCTGGCCGAGGGCGAGATCGGCAGGTGCATCGCGATCCGGCACGTCGTTCCAGATGAGCACGCGGCGATTGCCCGTGTCGGCCACGTGCAATCGGCCCGCCACGATGGCCAGGCCGTAGGGCCAGTAGAGCGACGCGGCGGTGGGGCTGCCGCCGCGGTTGGGTTCGACGGCGGTGAGCGACGGCTGGCCGAGGCACCAGTCGGGCGGCGTGTCGCTCTCGTCGGGCACGCGGTTCCAGACGAGGATCCGGTGATGCCAGGCGTCGGCCACCAGTAACCGGCCGTCGGCCACGATCACGCCCGTCGGCAGGTGGAGGCCATTCGCGGGGCCGCGGCCGTTCGCCGCCGGACCCTCGGAGGTGAACGAAGGCTGGCCCAGCACCACGTCGGCCGGCGTGTGTTGCTCGCTGGGGACGCGCCGCCAGATCAGCACGCGGTGGTTGCCCGAGTCGCAAACGATGAGCCGCTCGTCATCGAGCCAGACGCCCCGCGGAGCGTAGAGGTGGTCGGCGGTCGGCGAGGCATCGGGCAGGGCGAGGCCGCCGGGCGACGGGGCGCCGAGCCAGCAGGCCGGCGACCAGCCCGCCCGCGTGGCCGGCGGCGTCATCAGACCTTCACCTCGACCACCTCGCCGACGACTCGGAGCGGAAACGGCTCCAGCCGGCAGTCGGGCGCCGAGAGGCACGCGCCGGAGTCGGCGTCGAATCGGTACGCATGCCACGGGCAGGTGATCGTGCCCTCGGCATCATCGATGATCCCGCGGTCGAGCGGCAGGCCAATGTGGCCACAGGCGTTGCGAAAGGCCCGCAGCCGGCCTCTCGCGTTCACGACGATGATCTTCTCGCCGCCGGCCTCGAAGGCGAAGGGCTTTTCGGACGTGACTTCGTCGGCTCGCGGCCCTGGATGCCAGCCGCCCTCGGCGCCGGGGAGCTGGATCTGCACGAGCTCGAGCGGCGGCTCCGGTTCCGAGGGAGGAGCCGAGCGGATGATGCCGTGCATCGCCAGGAGTGCCCGGACTCCCGGATCGTCGACGAGCTCGAAGAGGATCTCCTTGCCGCGGGGATCCTCCTTGAGCCGCTTCACGATCGTCGTCAGGCCAAGTCGGTGAAACGCCTCGATCGCCTCGCGGACGGCCATCGCCTTCTCGCGGGCCGGCTCGTCGAGGCCGGCGAGTGCCTCGATCGCATGATCGACCCGGCCGGCAAGCGATTCGAGGTCGTCGCCTGTGGCGGGCCCGCTGGTGTGGTTCGTGTCGTGCATCATGTCGCGGCCGGGCCGACTGCCTGGTAGCCGGCGTTCTGGTCGAGGGCTTCGAGCGTCTTGAGCAGGAGGATCTCGGCGAAGAGCCCGCGGGCGAGCCCCGCCAGAGCCTCGTCGACCGTTGCGGCCGCGGTCACGGCGGCTCGATGGGCGACGATCGACCGCTTCGGCAGCGACCGCAAGACGAAGGCCGAGCCGTCGGCATTGTCGAGGAGGAAGTCGGCGAAGATCGCCGCCACGAATTCGTGCACCGCGACCGTCGTGGCCGACGGATCGCCGCGGAGCGCGGCGAGCGCCGCGTCGGTGCCGCGATGGCGTTCCTCCAGCCGGGCGACGAACCGCTCGGTCGCCGTCTGGAGGAGGAAGTCGAACTGCTGTCGCTGGTGGAGGTCCATGTCGAGGGGATTCTATACGGGCTGCCTACGATGTTCGCGTGGCTCGGGGTTGCCCGTCCCTGTCGGCGGACGCTCGCGTGGGCTCGGGGTTGCCCGTCCCTGTCGCCGGACGTTCACGTGGGCTCGGGGCTGCCCGGCCCCGTCGCCGGACGTTCACGTGGGCTCGGGGTTGCCCGGCCCCGTCGCCGGACGTTCACGGATGCCTTCGTGGCATCCGCTCACTCGGATGCCGCCGGCGCTTCGCCATCCTGGCTGCGCTTGGCGGCATACGCCGGCTCTCGGGGCACGGGCAGCCCCTCGCTGAGTTCGTGCCACAGGAGGCCGGGTTCGGGGTGCAGTTGGCGTGGTGTCTTATGTCTTATGTCTTATGCCTTATACGGATCGCACTTGATCCTTGCGCTCGAGTGCGGGAAGA
>CAIKWU010000595.1 GCA_903831155.1 uncultured Planctomycetaceae bacterium
GCTCGACCGGCGGTAGGTCTCCGAGAGAAGAATCAGCCGCATCAGGGCCTTAAGGTCGTACCCGTGCTCGGCGGTGTATTCGCAGAGGGCGGCGAGCAGCTTTTCGTTGCTGGCGGGATTCGTGGCTCGCAGGTCATCCACCGGCTCCACCAGCCCCACGCTGAAGAAGTTGGCCCACACCCGGTTGACGATCGACCTGGTGAAGTATGGATTCTCTGGCGACGTCAGCCAGCGGGCGAGCGGCTCGCGACGATCGCCCGGATCGGCGACAGGAAGCGGTGTACCGTCGAGCGGAGCCGGTGGCTGGGGCCTGCCGGTGCGCGGCTGCAGGAGGTCGCCCCGGGTCTCCACGAACACCGTGCGCTGGCCATTACCGCTGCGGGCATCGCCCCCCCAGCCCTTCGCGCGAACCCTCGCGAACATGTTGGCAAACGCGTAATACTGGTCGTTGGTCCACTTCTCGAGCGGATGGTTGTGGCATTTCGCGCAGCCGATCGAGAGCGACATGAACGCCTGGCTCACGTTCTCCGCCATGGTCTCCGGATCCTGATGCACGGCGAAGAAGTTGGTCGCGCCGTTCTCCAGGCTCGCACCCTGGGCCGTCACCACCTCCCGCACGAGCCGGTCCCACGGGGTGTTCTCCGCGACGCGGTCGCGGATCCACTTGTAGTAGGCGTTCACCGCGTCGGGCCGCAGCTTCGATCCGCTGACGAGCAGGATGTCGGACCACTTGTAGGCCCAGTAGTCAACGAACTCCGGCCGCGCCAGGAGCAGGTCGACGAGACGTTCCCGTTTGCCGGGCGCGCCGTCGGCCAGGTAGCCTCGGACCTCCTCGGGCGTCGGTAGGCGACCGATCGTGTCGAGGAAGGCGCGGCGGATGAACGTGGCGTCGTTGCACGGCGGCGAGGGCTCGAGGTGAAGCCTCTGGAGTTGCTCGAGCACGAGGTCGTCGATAAGGTTCTCACGTGCCGCACCGGTGAATATGTCGGGCTGAAGCACGTGGGGAAAGGGCACCAGCACGCGGGCCAAAGCGATCTGCGAGGAGAACCACGCTGTCACGGCCCCCTCGCCGTACCCGACCACGGTCACCAGCCCGGCCGGATCGACCGTGGCGACTGTCTCGTCGGTCGAGGAGAAACGGGTCCAGCGAGTGACGTCGCGGGTGCTGCCATCGCTGTAGGTCGCGGTGACGCTGAGCTGCTGCGTCACACTCGGCGACAGGTCGGTCTCCTCCAGCGTTAACGTGACCGACGTGAGTCTCTTCTCTTGGGCGTCGGGACCAAGGCAGCCCGAGGAGATCCAGGCTGCCAGGAGTTTGTAGTCGTTCCCCTCGACCTCGAGTCGCCGGCCTCCCTTGTGGGACACCGCCATCGTGGGCTTCGTCAGAAGCAGGCTCGTGCCCGGATCGGCAAGATCGACCCGGCGACCACGGGCATCGCGGGTGATGGCGAGATAGTCGGCAGCGGGATCGTAGCCAAACAGCGACAGCCGGAAGCCCCCCTTGCCGGCCAGGGCTCCATGACAGCCGCCGCTGTTGCAGCCGGTCTTGGAGAGGATCGGCATCACGTCGAGTTCGAAGCTGACCGGGCCAGGAGCGGCGGTATCGGCAGCCGCCGCGGCCCACGATAAGGCGAGCCCGAGCATGAAAACACCGCCCATGCAGGCGACACGACTAACGCAGCGACACGGCATGAAAAGCCTCATGCGAACAGCTCGCCGATCGGTTCAGTGCCGAAGTCGGTGAGCGCAAATGGGCGGCCCGCGGGCCCCGACAGATGGCTGGCGTGATCGAGACCGAGGCTGTGGAAGATCGTGGCCACGATGTCGCCGGGGCTGACCGGACGCTCGGCCGGAAATCCGCCGATCGTATCGCTCGCGCCCACCACGCGGCCCCCCTTTACGCCGCCACCGGCAAACGAGCAGGTGAAGCACTGCGGCCAGTGGTCGCGGCCGCCGGCGGGATTCACCTTCGGCGTACGGCCGAA
>CAIKWU010000596.1 GCA_903831155.1 uncultured Planctomycetaceae bacterium
CGGCGGCGGCGTCACCGTTGAGCGTGATCGAGAACAGGCCGAGATCGACGGCGGGCCGGCCCGAGCGTGGCGGATCGAGCCGGCCCCACTGGGCGTGCGGGATCGTGGTCGTCGAGAAAGGCAGCGCCGGCTGCCGCGGGTAGGTGCCCGAGCCGGCGGCCAGCCAGATGTCGGTGGTGTCGTTCATCCGCACGGCGGGCGTGACGGGCGAGTCCACGAAGAGCCGCTCGCCGCCTGCGAGGAGGTCGGCGGTGCTCGCGCTCATGAGCATCACATCGACGAGCCCCTCGCCGACGAGTTCGCGAATCTGGTCGCGAAAATCGGCGAGGCTGCGGAACGGGCCCTTCAACCGGTCGCCGCCTGCCGCCACTCCCGGGGCGGCGAGCCCGAACGCCATGTCGGCATCCTTCGCATCGGCGAGGATGAAGTCGCGGCATCCCGGGGCGGCGAGAAGCCGGGCCAGCTTTGCGTCGAGCGACTTCTCGACTGGGAGCGGTGGGGCGGTCATGGATCCCAGTCTAGTCGAGCGTCGGCGATCCTCGTCGCTGCCGAGGGATTCCGTACAATGCCAGTGTTCTTTCGCAAGGGGCACGAGGGCGTGGCATGGCCAGTCGCGGTGTCATGGCGGGCGTGCTGGTGGCGGCCTGCACGGGAGCCTTGTCGGCCGGCGAGTGCCTCACCTCGCCCGATCCCGAGATCCGGGTGACGACACTCGACAGCGTCGAGCAGGCGTCACTGCTGGGCGTGCGGGTCGACACCGCGGGCCAGGTCTTCGTGGGTGGTCGGGAGGGCTTGTTCGTCTACGAGCCCGATGCCTCGGGAGGCTACGGGCCGCGGCGAACCCTGCTCACGTTCCCGAACCACACCTGGGTCCATGACATCGAGATCCGTGGCGACGACCTCTACGTGCTCACCGTCAGCGGTCTCTACCACGTGCCAGAAGGCCGCACGCGTCGCGAGGGCCTCACCGTGCGGCGGCTGCTCTGGGGCGTGCCCCGGGGGCACACCCACCAGTGCTTCCACGGCATGGCCTTCGGCCCCGAGGGCGACTTGTACGTCGGCATGGGTGATCCGCTCTGGTATTACGGCGACTTCAAGCGGCCCGACCACTGGGGCCACTGGACCTTCTTCAGCCGTCGCCCGGCCGCCGGCGAACCCGCGTCGATCGACGACTGGGAGAAGACACCCTACGTGGGCGTGGGGGCGATCCTGCGGCTGCGGCCCGACGGCAGCGGCCTGCGGGTGTTCGCGGAGGGCCTGCGAAACGACTGCGGGCTGGCGTTCGACCGCGACTGGAACCTGTTCACGAACGACAACGACCACGAGTCGCTGCCGGCCGACTACGTGCCCGGCCGGCTGCTGCACGTGACGCCGCATGCCTGGTTCGGCTGGCCCCGCGGGTGGTCGCCCGCGAAGACGCCCGACCGGCTCGACCTGCTCGCCACGATGAATCCGAAACTCGGTCGCTTCGTTCCCGTGGGGCAGGCCTACCACGACGACCCGCTTCTGCCGGCCCGCTATCGCAACTCGCTGCTGGTGGCGAGGTGGTGCACGCGGCAGGTCACCTTTTATCCGCTCGAGCCGGCGGGCTCGTCGTACCGGTGCGACGAGGGGGAACTGCTCGCCGGCACGGGCGTGGCCCGGCCGGTGGGCGTTGCGGTGGGCCGGGGGGGGCGGCTGTTCGTCACGGTCTGCCACATGGACCACAACGAAGACTCCCCGGTCTATCGCTCCGATCTGGTGATGGTGACCACGACCGCCGATCCGCCGGCCCACCCCTTCGCGGGCTATGAGGCGGTGAAGGCCGAACCGGCCAGGCTCTATCGGGAGCTGGCCGATCCGGCCTGGTCGCGACGCAAGGAGGCGCACGTCGAACTGCTGCGTCGCCCCGATCTCGATGCGAAGGATCTGCTGGCCCGATACGACGCCGCCCGCCCGGGCGCGGTCGACCGCGCCCATCTGCTCTGGCTGGTCGCCATGCGGGCTGCCGATGCGGCGGCCCGCGAGCGGCTTGCCGGGGCGCTTCGCGACG
>CAIKWU010000597.1 GCA_903831155.1 uncultured Planctomycetaceae bacterium
CCGCGACGGCCTCGCGTTCGCTCGACTCCAGTTGCCGCTGGGCGGCGGCCTTGGAGAAATCAAACGATTGCTTCAGTCGCGTGATCTCAGAGTCCATCCACGCGACGTGCGATTCGACCACCTCGTCGGACGCCTTGTCGATGAACGCCTTCACCGTGGAGCCGAGCCACGACAGCACGCCGGTTTTCTCGCTCTTGGACATCGTTGCTCTCCCTCGGCAGGACGCGATCGTAACTTAGCGCAGCCGCGGCTTGGCGCGCCGGACAGCGAGGGCGACGGTCGCCGCTACGCCGATCGTGGCGTATCCGGCCGGCTCGGGTACGGCAGCCGTCACCGAGATGCCGTCGAGAAAAATGCCGGCATCGCTGTTCAACGGATTATCAGACGCGAAGCGTAGCGTCGTCGACGCGCCGGTCGCGGTGAACGTCACGGGAGCGTTGACCTTCCAGTCGTAGTTGCTTCCCGTTGAACTTCCGTGGCTGATCTGAAACGCGGTCAGCAGATCCGTCGTGCTGGTCGTGTCGAACACCCGAACGGTCGCCCTGGCTGGGCCGGGATAAGCGCGGTACGGATTGCTCGCGTACGCGAACGTGAGGTCATACGCAGAACCGGCAATCGTGGCGAACGTCTGCAGCAACGTGCCGGGGCCGGGAGTCTGCTCGGCGTCCAGATCGAGCCACTGGCTTCCTTGGTAGGCGGGGCCGTTGAACGGCGACGATCCACCAGAGCCGCCGACGTATCCCTGCCGCGTGATCTCCACGCCGCCGGCGGCGACCGTCCAATCGAAGCCGAGCGGTGCGGAGCCGCTTGCCAGCACCTTGATGATCCCGTTCGTTGCGACGGGCGTTTCGAAGCTCCCGTTGACGATGAGGTTCTCCGCACGGCCGCGCTCCGCGACCAGAGCGGTGCAGACGACCGCGGCGAAGCACATGGCAGCGGCCGGCGTGGTCGGGAACAGGGCCGAAGTCGGTCGGGGCATGCTGGGACTCCTTTGGGTACGGGGGGATCAGGCCACCGTGGCGGGCAGTGCAGATCCCGTGCCGAACGCTGGACGACTCGTTTTGCCGGCGTTCCGCAATCCACAACGCCGTCTCGCCCACAGGGATGATGAGCCTCACCCCCTGTTTGTGTGAGGCCCGCCGGTGGGGTGCGGACTGGGGCGACGGCCGGCCGGCAACGCAACCCGTCGCGGCCGGCCGCGTGAACCGCCGCCCTGCCGTCGCGGGGGGACGGACGACAGGGCGACGGCCACGGGCGGCGCGGTGACGGCGGCCTTTCGGCCTCCCGCCGCTCGTTCGATTACGCGTCCCTGAAAAGATCGGGACGCTTCTTCCTCATGATCTCGGCCTTGGCTTTCGCCGAGCCGTACCCCCAGCATTCGCTGTGGCCGGCACGCTCCAGCTCTCGGAGGTCGGCGACGCGGTGCTCGGCTTCCTCGATCGCCTTGCGGATATCCTCGACCGGCCCGCGGTCAGCCTCGATCTTGTCGAGCTTCGCCTTCCAGAAGTCGCGCTCCGTCACGACCGCTTCGTACTCGCGAATGAACGCGGCGTCGCGTTCCAGAACGTCGATCGAGCGGCCGAGCAGGCTCGCGGCGTCGGTCAGTTCGCGGGTCGGAGGTAGTTTCCCCGTCGACGCGAGGGCGTTCGCCCACGCTCGCCAGTTCGTTGCAGCCTTGGTGCGGAGGTCGTCGATTGTCTCGGTCGCGGTCGCGCTCATCGTCTGGTTCCTCTCACGGGGTCAGCCTTCGCACCGCGCGTCGGCGTGTTCGGTTGGTAGGAATCGCTCCATCGGCCAGCCCGCGCGGATGCGGGCGGTCGCGGCGGCGATCTCACGCGGCGTCGGGTCGATGCCGCGGCGATCGCGTCGGGCGGCTCGCCGGCCTTCCACAGACGGCGGGCCGTCTCGAACTCTGTGGCGGTCAGCGGGCGACGTTTCACAGGCCGGCCTCACGCTGTGCCACGCGAGCGTCGACGCGAAGGTTCACGAAC
>CAIKWU010000598.1 GCA_903831155.1 uncultured Planctomycetaceae bacterium
GACCATGTCGGGGCCGCTCTGCACGAGCTTCTCGACCTCCATGCGGATCTTCCGCAGGTCGATGTCGAGGTTCTTGAGGACGTTGGCGGCGACGCCGCTGCCCTCCTTGATCAGGCCGAGGAGCACGTGCTCGGTGCCGATGTATTCGTGGTTGAACCGCTGGGCCTCCTGATTGGCCAGCTGCATCACCTTGCGGGCACGATCCGTGAAACGCTCGTACATGGGCAGTCCTGTGGTCCTTTCGGCCCCGAAAGCGGGGCGGGCATGGCGTGCCATTCCGGCAGCCGCCACTCCGAACTCATTGACGGAGCAAACCTTACGCCAAACCCGTCCGGGGATTCTAGGACTGACGGCCGCGAAAGTCTGTCGGGCGGCGACTTGCCCGGAAAAACCGAGGCTTTTTCCGCGTCATGCGGCGGCGGAACGCGCTTCCTGTCGGTCGGACTCGTCGTGGAGGGACAGGACGCTCGGCCCCTGGTCGCTTCCGGTCGTCTCGCCGGCCGCGTCGAGCCGGGCGAGTTCGGCGGCGATTTCGTGCTGCCAGGGGGTTCCGCTGTCGCTGCGGGCGAGTTTTTCGAGGGCCTTGTGGGCCTCGGCGGCCCGACCGGTGCGGCGGAGCAACGTGGCATGAAGCAACTGGGCCTCACCGTCGGTGGGAGCGATCCGGAGCAGCTCGCGGATTCGGCTCTCGGCCTGCATCCAGTCGCGGGCGAGGTAGGCGTCGCGAGCCTTCGCGAACAGGGCATCGGCCTCGTCGCGACGAGGCCTCGCAAGCGGCGGCGGAAACGTGGCGGCGGCCGACACCGTCGAGGCGAGCCAGATCGCGGCGACAGCGGCCCAGAGCCCGAGGGTGAGGCGGAGTTCGAACAGTCCCGGCCAGATGAACGTGCCGAGGATGGCGACGTCGGCCGAAACCGCGAACGCCAGCGCCAGCACCAGCCCCGACAGGCTGCCCCGGAGCCACAGCCACGGCAGGCCTGGCCAGACGAGCGTCAGGTAACGGAGGGCGTGCATGGGGCCGTTTGCCGGGGGATCACGGGGGCGGGAGTGTAGGCACCGTCCCGGCTTTCTCCAAGGCGACCGGCGGCGCGGTACAACGGTCGCAAACCATGGCAACGGGCGAATCTGGCGAACTGGGCGGAGGCGGGCAGGGGGGCGCCCCCGGCATCTGGCGGGCGCTCGACGCCTCGGCCAACCGGGCCACGGAAGCCCTGCGGGTGCTCGAGGATGTCCTCCGGTTCGGACTCGACGACGAGCACCTGACTCGCCTCGCCAAGGATCTCCGGCACGACCTCGCCGGCGTGCTCGGGAGGCATGGACTCTGGCAGCGGACGGCCGCCCGCGACGTGATCGGCGACGTGGGCGTGGGCATCGAAGCCGAGGCCGGCCTGTCCCGCGGCGGGCTCACCGACCTCGTCGCCGCGAACGCGGCCCGCGCGGGCCAGGCGCTCCGCAGCCTGCAGGAGTTCGCCGCGGTCGTGGCCGGGGAGGCGGCGGGCGGGTTCGAGGCGATCCGCTATCGCGTCTACACGCTCGAGCGGGCCGCCCTGGCCGCGGTGAGGGCCGGCGACCGTCTCGGCGGCATCTCGCTCTGCGTGCTCGTCGATGGCGGCCATGACCCGGCCTCCTTCACGCGGCTCGTCGGGTCGCTCGTCGAGGCGGGCGTGCGGATGTTCCAGATCCGAGACAAGTCGCTGCCCGTGCCGCTGCTCGCCGAGCGGGTGCGGCTGGCGATCGGGCTCGTTCGCCGCGGCGGCGACGCGGGCCGGCCGATCGTGGTGGTCAACGACCGCGTCGACGTGGCCGCGGCGCTGGCGGCCGACGGGGCGCACGTGGGCGCCGACGACCTCCCCGTGCCCCTCACTCGCCGCGTGGTCGGCCCGGGCCGGCTTGTCGGCCGCACCGCGCACGACGTGGCCGAGGCCCGCGCGGCCGTGATCGACGGCGCCGACTACCTCGGCGTCGGTCCCTGTTTTCCCTCGCCGACCAAGTCGTTCGCGGAGCACGCCCCGCCCGACTTCCTGAGGACCGTGTGCGGCGAGGTTTCCCTGCCCGTCTTCGCCATCGGGGGAGTCACGGTGGAGCGGCTGGAACCGCTCGTGGCCCTCGGGGTGCGGCGGGTGGCGGTCGCCTCCGCGGTGACGCGTGCCGCCGACCCGCCGCGGTCCGCCCGCGAGCTGATCGACACGCTGGCCCGGCTCACGGCCTCGAGGCCGGCGTGACGGCCGCCGCCCCGGGAGCGTCGGGCGACGGCTCCTGCAGCAGCCGCAGGATCGCCGCCGCCATGTCGGCCTCGTCGCTCGAGCGGTAGCCGTTCCAGGCGCGGCGGACACGCGAGTCGGGGCCGATCAGATAGGTCGTCGGCACCCCGTCGAGCTCGTAGGCCAGCGAGAAGTGCGCGGCCGCGACCGCCTCGGAAAAGCCCCACGCCGCGATCGGCATCTGCCGCGACGACAGGAACGACGTCGTCTCGCGGGCGAGATCCTCGTCGTCGCCCCCGGCACCGACCGAGACCGCGATCAGCTGGAAGCGCGGCTCGTCGGCGAGCCGCCCGGCGATACGCACGAGACCGGGCAGTTCCCTGCGGCACGGCGGGCACCACGTGCCCCAGAAGTTGAGAAGCGTGACCTTGCCGGGGAGCGACGGCACGGGAATCGTGGCATCGTCGAGCGACACGATCGGGAGCGTGCCCATGGCTCGACCCTCGATCGGATGCGGCGCCTGCCGGCCCGTGCAGCCGACTCCGGCAACCACGATCGAGAGCAGCGCGGCGGCGAGCGGCGGTCGGGCTATCATCGGGATCCCGGGAAGCGAACGGTGCGGCGTGGCGGCCGGAGAAAAAACCAGTGTACGAGGTCGAACAGAAGTATCCGGTGGCCGACATCAAGCCGCTCGAGGCCCGGCTGATGGGCATGGGGGCCACGTGGCACGGCTCGGTCGAGCAGGTCGACCGGTACTTCAACCATCCGAGCCGGGATTTCGCGGCCACCGACGAGGCCCTGCGGCTGCGGAGCACCGGCGACGGCATGGCGATCACGTGGAAGGGTCCCCGGCTCGCCGCCTCGGCGAAGACCCGCCGTGAGATCGAACTGCCGCTGATTGAGGCAGCCGTCCCGGCGGCTGCGGGGGTTGAGGCAGCCGTCCCGGCGGCTGCGGGGGTTGAGGCAGCGGTTCTGGCGGCTGCAGGGGTTGAGGCAGTCGTCCCGGCGGCTGCGGGGGTTGAGGCAGCGGTTCTGGCAACTGCAGGGGTTGAGGCAGCTGTCGGGGAGTCAACGCGGGACGAGGCGTCGAGCCGATCGAGGGTCGCCCTCGATCGCTGGACCGAACTGCTCGAGGCCCTGGGCTTTCGCCGCGTCCGCGAGGTGGTGAAGCGGCGGCGGTCGGCGACGGTGGCGTGGGACGGCGCGGAGATCGAGGTGGCGCTCGACCACGTCACGGGGCTCGGCGACTTCGTGGAACTCGAGGTGCTGGCCGAAGCCGACGGCCTCGCCGCCGCGTCGCGCCGCGTGGAGTCGCTCGCGAGGCAACTCGGCTGCACCAATCCCGAGCGGCGGAGTTACCTGGAGATGCTGCTGGCCGCGCCGTAGACGCGGCCTCGCCGGCGGCTATCGCCGGAACGCCACGCAGACCGGGCTCGGCACCTCGACCGATGTGCCCGTGAACGTGAGCCGGCCTGTCGCCTCGTCGATCGCGAAGACGGTGACGGTGTTCGAGGCCTGCCCCGCGGCCAGCAGGAACCGCCCCCCGGGGGCGATCGCGAAGTGCCGCGGCGTCTTGGCCCGGGTCGGCTCGGTGCCCAGGAACTCGAGGTCGGTCGAGCTCGCCTCGTCGTGTCGCGGGGCGATGATGCGAAACATCGCGATCGAGTCGTGACCGCGATTCGAGGCGTA
>CAIKWU010000599.1 GCA_903831155.1 uncultured Planctomycetaceae bacterium
AGTTCAGCACCGGACTGTAATAGGCCGCCTTGTACCACTCGTTTTCGTTCGGGATGAAGAACGTCGGAGCAGCACTCGTATTGGGGTTTGTGACGTTCCTCGCCGGAGCATTGCCGCTCGTCGCCCCGTTCACGTTGTAGGCCCCGTTCTCCGTCGTCGCGCCCGTCTGGACTCCCGTCGGCTGGCCGTTCGCCATCCAGTTCGCAAAGCGGGCCGAATCCCACCAACTCACGTATGTGATCGGGCGGTTGCTACTGTCGCCGCCGTTGTTGATCACGCCGTAGGTGTACGAGCCCGAAACACCCGTCCGTGAAATGCCCGCGACGTTGAGGTCGGTTCCCATGCTCGTGCTGTAGAGCGAGTACGTGTCGGTCGTCGCCACGGCATTCAGAAACGCCGTGTACTGGCCGATCGTCACGTCGTACTTGCCGATGCTGTAGTCGTAGTTCACGCCGCCGTAGATGCCGCCCGTCGCGGGATCATTGGCATTGCCGGTATTACCGACTGGTAGCAGGTCGATCGTGACTTGGGCATGGGCAGAAACGGCCAGCGAACCAAGCAGGGCCGCCATGCCGAAGGACACGACGACGCGGGACAGACGGGCGAACGACATCATGAACGAACTCCATGCACGGCAATCAGGAAGAGGCACTTAGGCGTCAGGTTCTACAGCCACCTCGCTCACCCAGATGCCACAAAACCCAAAATGGGACGAATCGGGCACGGGTAGGGACGAATCGGGCACGGGTAGGGACGAATCGGGTGCGGGCAGGGACGAATCCGCCGAGCGCTGGGACGAATCAGCGGCGAGAGGTGCCGCTACTCCACGCCCTCGCCCATCCCCGCCACGTAGAACGGGCACGTCGTGGCGATGTCCTTTGCCGCCGGCAACCGCACGGGCCTCGCTTGCTCAACCAGTACGTAGACCGCCTTGGCACCGTCGTGGAGCGTGGACGCACGGGCGGCAGACCAGCACTCAAGGTGCTCGATCACCTGCGTTAGCCGCTCGGCCTGGCGATCAGCCTTGCCGGCCTTGGTGACGGCACGCCGGAAGGGCGTCACCCGGCGATCAGTGTCGGTGGCGGTGCTCATGTTCGACGACGCGGAGATTTTTACGAACCAATCGACCAGTGGGCAACACAGGATTCGACCCTGTGACCTCTACGGTGTGAAGCCGGCTCACCGGCATTCAACGAGTCGTGAAAAAGTGCTTCGAGTGCGAGCTAAACCAACGAAACCCATCCTCCGCAGAACGCGCAACCGTTGCGGAAGCCTGGCCGTTCATCCGGCAGGAAAAGGGTAGGGGAGTGTGACTGCTACGGTGCTCGCGGGACGATCACCACACCCCGCCTACCGCGTCCCCGCCGCCTCGCCCGGAAACACCACTGGGCAGAGCACCTTGCGATGCCCTGCCCAGCGTGAGTTGAAAGTTGGCCGTGAACAGTGGGCCGAAGCTGGAGCCTATTCGGGGATCTGCTTTTTCAAATAAATCCGCCTCAACTCAACAACGCCGTACTTGTTCACCCTCACCTGGACAACCAAGGCGGCTTCGTCAGGCGTGAAACCACTTCGCTTATGGAGCTTCCGCACTTCGTCGGTACTGATGTTGAACTTTCGAGCGGGGAGATTCCCCGCCGTCACTGATACAGTTGATTTTGAATCTCCTGCAAAAGAGGGGCAAACCAGCCCCGCACTGTTCGGGGCGACCACTGCCGTTGCCCGACCTTGTCCATACCACTCCACCTTCACCGGTTTCATGGAATAATTTGTGACTTGGACGCTGGACTTATAGTTGGTTACACCAACGTCCTGCGCCTCTGCCTCGCCGCTGATCGCCATCGCTGCGACAGCAACGCAGGCCCCGATCATCCATTTGCGAAACATCATCTGGGAATCTCCTTCCTGGGTGTTTACTCGAA
This sequence comes from uncultured Planctomycetaceae bacterium, assembly GCA_903831155.1. Lineage (GTDB taxonomy): Bacteria > Planctomycetota > Planctomycetia > Pirellulales > UBA1268 > QWPN01. The sequence goes on from CAIKWU010000599.1 coordinate 1,920, forward strand.
ACAA
>CAIKWU010000600.1 GCA_903831155.1 uncultured Planctomycetaceae bacterium
ACGTGAAGCGAAAAGATGGGGAGGGTGAACGTGAATTTACGGAACGATTTAACCAATTCAAAAAGGAACATGAAAAGAAACAGCGACAGTGGGAAGATTGGAGGGAGGTGCGGGATCGATTCGTGATGGACTCCGCTCGCAAGCCAGAGGAACTGAAATTGTTTCTTGACCAAGCGGCGAATCAAAACGAAGGTTCGGTCACTAAACGAATCAATCCAGATATAGAAGCCGTTTCCGTGCTGCTGCAACTAGACGGTTTGATTATTGCGAAGAAGTACCGAAAAGAACTCGAACAGTTCTTGAAGCAAGTTCCCTTGGCGGCGATCTTCGAGGGTAAAGTGACCCAAGTCTGGAAGATCGATGGTCTCGGTGATGTCGATGTGCCGGTTGCTCGTATTCACCCAGCACCTGTACGGCAGTTGCAGCCGAGCGCAGGCTCCGAACACCCACAGGCCCCAGCCGCGACCGCTCAATAGAGGTACAAATAGGCGATGTCACTTTCTCCCGCGACAGGTAATCCTCCCGCCGTGACGCACGAACAGGTCGAGGCGTGGGCGAAACTCGGCGACGACGTTGCGGCGGCAATGGCGATGGGGGGGGAGCAGGGTCTCGACTTCCTCGTCAACATCATGGCTGAATGGTCCGAGGCCGTGGATGACGTCAACACGGCGCGGCAGATTTGCGTCGACCTCGCCACTCGTGGGCTTCGGGACGAGGCAATTCACTGGCATGCCGAAGGATTTTTTGACGTGGCGGATCGGCTTGACCCGGATCGTCCTGGATGGGAGGAGTGGGAGGCGGCACTTCGAGGCAGATACGTTGTCACGCCCCGTGTCGATCGGGAACTCCGTGAGATGGCTAACCGTATCCACGAGGAACTTGAACTTCGCGACCTCGGTGGAAAATCGCTTGCGGAGCATCTCGGCGATCTGCGTCGTAATGCATTGGTTCGCGGCCATCTCGGTGAACGCCTCGTCACCTTGGAGGCCGTCAGAAGCCTCGATCCTGCTAGCGAGGTATGGGGGAGCATGATTCGCCCGATCCGGCGACAGCGGGTTGATGCGATAGCGGATGAGGTGAAGGCCGCGATCCAACGACGGGACTTTGACTCGCTTGAGTCTCTAAGAGCGGAAGTTGCCGCGCACGATGAGGGCGGGGAACTGCCCGGCGGCGTGGCAAAACTTCTTCACTCGGTGAGTCAGTGCCAAGCAGTACGGGCGCTACAGGACCAATCATCGCAAGTCCTTGCCGCATTGGTCGCGCGTATTCGAGATGCGGACGGGCAGCCGTTCGGGTCGCCGCTCTATCATGAGGCAGTATCGGCGGCTACGTCTGCAAAGAAGGCGTTTGGCAAACTGCACGAGGCACTGGTCGAGGCTGTGAAGGCTGCTTCTTCTACGCCCGAGGCGGCCTCGCTTTTGGCGGAGATCGGCGGCAAGCAGAAGTTGCGAGAGTTAGAGGCGGCTGCCCGCGAACCGTGCCGTTGGGTTGATCATCAAGATGAGCGGGCGAGGGTACACGCCGTGGCGTCCGACATCGAGGCGGAAGTCATGCGTGTGATCGAAGCCGCCCCGGAGCAATCGTCGAGCATCGAGGCGTTCGAGAGTCGACTTCGCGGGTGGAGGAAAGATGCGGAAGCAGTGTTGGTCAAGTGCCGCAAGAAGGCTGCGCGACTACCAGAAGGACTGCCCGAGATAACGGCGCCCGTGTTCGCTCGGCTACAGGACACACGCCAGCGATTAGAGAAGCATTTGGAGGGACTGCGGCGACGAGAAAAACTCGTGGTCGCCTATTTTTTAATCGGCCTCGGTGTCGTTGTTCTGCTCGTGTTCGTCGGAGTCGTTGTTGCCGTCGTTTTTAAGTGACGCCTTTCCGTAACGCTCCTTTTCGTGCCCCATAACCCTTGCATCCCCATCGACACTTAGCCATGATCCCTCTTGCAGGGAGTCTACCTCCTTGACAAAGTTGGTTGCGGCAATGAGGCTTCCAGGAAGGTGTCAACAACCCTAGCGGGTCGACGGAGCTAACATGGACGACCGCCCCTTCTACTATCGGGTTCGAGGACGCACGCTTGGTCCTATAGGGCTCCGTCAGATTCGGCAGTTAGCGCAGCGGGCGCAGGTCGGTCGCCAGACTGACGTGTCTCGCGACGGGATTCAGTGGGGCAAGGCGGGGGATTGGCCGGAGATCTTCGACGCCGGCGGACGCCCAGACTCGTCGACCGCCATAGGCCTCTCGGGCGGTGACGCAGGTCCATTGGTGGCCGATTTGGCTCCAGCGGCTGGCGTCGCGCCGCTCTGGTACTACTCCGTGGCCGGTATCCAGAAGGGCCCGGTGGAGTTGGTCACGCTTCAGCAAATGGTTGCCACTGGCCAGTTGTCGGGTACCGACCACGTTTTCCCCGAGGGTGGGCGCGACTGGATGCCGGTCTCGAACGTGCCGCAGCTCAATGTGCCAAGCGGTCCGGTGGCCCCCGTCATAAACGTCACGGTGCCGCAGAGTACATCGCCGCCTACGGAGGGTACGAACGGTCTCGCGATCGCAGGTTTCATCCTAGCGCTGTTGGGGTGTGGCCCTTTGGGCTTGATCCTGTCCTTGGTGGCGCTCAATAGCAAGAACAAGGCCAATCGTGGGCTAGCAATCGCCGGTGCAATCATCGGCGGTCTCCTCACGCTCTGTGGGTGCGGTTATTTTGTGGCTGTGATCATCGTTGCGGCAGGCAACGCGCAATAGCCGAGCGGCCGACAACGGTTTAGTGAACGGCCTTGCGCCTGCCACAAGTCCGCGGACGAACCTGGCGACGCGGCGGACGGCCCCTGACCCGCCCTCAGGTGAGGATGTCGTCGAGCCGGCCGGTCGAGTCGCCGAAGCGCTCCACCGGGGCGCCCATCAGGTCGAGCATCGTCACGAACAGGTTGCTCATCGGCTTCTCCTCCGCGAGCCGGACGTGGCGGCCGGCAGCCAGCCTTCCGCCGGCGCCGCCGGCGAGGATCACCGGTAGGTCATTGTGGGTGTGGCGGTTGCCGTCAGAGAGGCCGCTGGTATAGACGATCATCGAGCGGTCGAGCACGCTGCCGCCGTCGGCCTCGCGGCACGCCTGAAGTCGCTGGAGCAGATAGGCGAACTGCTCGGCGTAGAAGCGGTCGATCTTCGCGATCGCTTCAAGCTTCTCAGCGTCGCCCTGGTGGTGCGAAATCGAGTGATGGCCATCGCCGATGCCGATCTCCGGGAACGTGCGATTGCTGCCGTCGTGGGCAAACATCAGCGTCGCGATCCGTGTGGAATCGGTCTGGAAGGCAAGCACAAGCATGTCGGTCATCAGCCGCATGTGCTCGCTGTAGGCCGTCGGCGGCTCGGTGGGCAGGTCCGCGTCTGCGA
>CAIKWU010000601.1 GCA_903831155.1 uncultured Planctomycetaceae bacterium
CACGCACCCCTAGCTCAATTGGATAGAGCATCGGTCTACGGAACCGAAGGTTGCTGGTTCGAGCCCAGCGGGGTGTATTCGCCATGGATGGCACTCTCTCCGAACGCGTGGTCGGTTTCGACCCGGGCCTGAACGTCACGGGCTACGGGGTCGTGGAGTGCCACGGCGCGACCGTCCGGCTCATCGAGGCCGGCGTGGTGCGGTCGAAGGGCGAGACGCTCGAAGACCGCCTCCACACGATTCACTCGGGCGTCCGCGAGGTGATCGAGGCCTGCCGGCCCACCGCGATGGCGATCGAGCAGGTCTTCTCGCACGCCAAGTTTCCCAAGACGGCGATCCTGCTGGGCCACGCGCGGGGCGTGATCTGCCTGGCCGGCGTGCAGGCCGGGCTCGCCGTGCACCACTACCTGCCCAATCGCGTGAAGAGCACGCTCTGCGGCTCGGGCCACGCCGGCAAGGAACAGATGCAGTCGGCGGTGCAGCGGGAGCTCGGCCTCGCCGCGGCGCCGAAGCCGGCCGACGCCGCCGACGCCCTCGCCGTGGCCCTCACCGACTACCACCTCCGCCTCCGGCCGCTGTTCTTCGGCACGGGCGTGGTCCGCATCAGGAGCAGCCGCGCCTGAACCGCGGCCCATCAGCATGATCACGAAGATCACCGGCACGCTCGATCGCGTCGATCACGGCTCCAACTGCATCGAGCTCGCCGTGGGCCCGGTGGTGCACGAGGTCCTCGTCACGGAACTCGTCCGCCGCAGCCTGCAGACGAAGCTCGGCCAGACGGTCACCCTCCACACGATGGAATTCCTCGAAGGCACGCCCGGCCGCGGGAATCTGGTGCCGCGGCTCGTCGGCTTCCTCTCGGAGGTGGAGCGGGAGTTCTTCGACCTGATCTGCGAGGTCGACGGCGTGGGCGTGCGCAAGGCCCTCCGCGCGATCATCCGGCCCGTCGGGGAGATCGCCACCGCGATCGACGAGCAGGACGCCAAGGTGCTCGCCACGCTGCCGGGCATCGGCGCCGCGACGGCCGAGCGGATGATCGCCAAACTCCGTCGCCGGATGCCGAAGTTCGCCCTGCTGATCGCCCGCGAGGCCCCGGGCGAGGCGTCGGCCGCGGGCAGCGACGTGTTTGCCGAGACCTTCGAGGTGCTCCGCTCCCTCGGCCACTCCGACTCCGACGCCCGCCGGCTCGTCGACTCGCTGCGGGGCGAGAAGAAGAAGCCGAAGGACGTGCAGGAGGCCCTCGAGAGCATCTACCGGCAGATCCACAAGCCGCGGTAGGGCTCGGGGCTGCCCATGCCCGGTCGCCGGACGTTCGAGTTGGCTCGGGGCTGCCCATGCCCGGTCGCCGGACGTTCTCGGCGGGCATCCTGCCCGCCGCTCACTCGGATGCCGCCGGCGCTTCGCCATCGTGGCTGCGCTTGGCGGCATACGCCGGCTCTCGGGCACGGGCAGCCCCTCGCTGAGTTCAGGCCGGGTCTCGGTGCACGGCAGGCCTGCCGGTCGGGGGAACGCGCAGCCGCCGGTGCACTTTGCGCCTCACGCGTGGCACCGGGTTCCGCAGGAGCGTTCCGTAGCAAAGTCCGCCGGCGGCGAGCATTTCACCGCCGGCAGGCCGGCGCCCCCGGTGACAGCCCCCGACAGCCACACGAAACCGTCCTCATCCGCTACCCTGTGAACCGGTGAACAGCATGGAATCCTTCCGCGAACCCAGCATCCAGGCCGCCGGCGGCGACGAGGCACCGGCCGAGGACCGCGCGCTGCGGCCGCAGCGGATGGAGGAGATGATCGGCCAGCGGGCCGTGCACGAGCGGCTGATGATCGCCATCGACGCCGCCCGCAAGCGGAGCGAGACGCTCGGCCACATCCTCCTCGACGGGCCGCCCGGCCTGGGCAAGACGACCTTCGCCACCTGCATCCCGCGGGAACTCGGCACCACGATCCAGATCGCGAGCGGTGCGGCCCTGGCAGCCCCGAAGGATCTGCTTCCCTACCTCACGAATGCGTCCGAAGGCTCGGTGCTGTTCATCGACGAGATCCACCGGCTGCCGATCGCGGTGGAGGAGTTCCTCTATCCGGCCATGGAGGACTTCCGGATCGACATCACGCTCGGCGACGGCGTGGCCGCCCGCACGATCAACATGCCGCTGCGGCCGTTCACGCTCGTCGGGGCCACCACCCGGGCCGGCCTGATCTCGGCCCCGCTCCGCGACCGGTTCGTGATCCGCGAGCACCTCGACTACTACTCCGCCGCCGAACTCGCGGCGATCGTGCACCGTTCCGCCGGCAAGCTCTCGATGCCGATGGACGACGAGACGGCCGACGAGGTCGCCCGCCGCAGCCGCGGCACGCCCCGGCTGGCCAACAACCGCCTGCGATGGATCCGCGACTTCTCCACGAGCCGGGCCGACAGCCAGATGAGCGTGGGGATCGCCCGCACGGCGCTCGAGATGCAGGGCATCGACGAACTCGGGCTCGACGGCTTCGACCGCCGCTATCTCGAGACGATCCAGAGGGTGTTCGCGGGCGGGCCGGTGGGGATCGAGGCGATCGCCCACACCATGAGCACGGCGTCGGACACGCTCGAGGACGACGTCGAGCCCTACCTGCTCCGCTGCGAGTTGATCGTCCGCACGCCCCGGGGCCGGCGGCTCACGGCCAAGGGCGACGAGCACCTCGGCACGCCGCCCAAGGCCGGCCAGGGGAAGCTGTTCTGATGCCGTTTTCTGCGGTGGATTGACCATCCCCCCGCCTCGCGGCTACCCTTCAGAGCTCTCCACAACCCGTTCAGGTGTTCTCCAGGTGTTTTCATGGCCGTCCCGAAGCGACGTCAGTCAAACCAAAAGACCCGCTCCCGCCGGGCCCACGATTTCCTCACGCCCCGCCAGTTGACGTTCTGCTCGACCTGCGGCAAGGCCGTGCCCACGCACCGCGTCTGCGGCACGTGCGGTTCGTACATGGGCAAGACGGTCATCAAGACCGGCGACGAAGCCTGATCCGGCGAGGTGAGCCTGGTGGGCAACGCGACAGCTCCCGGTGAGGCCACCCCCGCGATCGTCTTTCCCGGCCAGGGCGCCCAGGCGATCGGCATGGCCGGCGACTGGGTCGAATCCTGCCCGCAGGCGGCGGCCCTCTTCGCCCGCGCCTCGGCGATCCTCGGCTACGACCTGCTCGCCGTCTGCCGGAGCGGCCCGGCCGAGCGGCTCAACACCACCGCCGTCAGCCAGCCGGCGATCCTGGTGACGAGCCTGGCGGCCCTGGAGGTGCTCCGCGGCCGGGAGGGCCATCCGCTCGACGCCGCCCCGATCACCGCCGGCCTGTCGCTCGGCGAGTACACGGCGCTGGTGTTCGCCGGGGCGATCGCCTTCGACGACGCCGTGCGGCTGGTCGACGTCCGCGGGCGGGCGATGCAGGAGTGCGCGGAGCAGCGGCCCGGGGCGATGCTCGCCGTGCTCGGCGTCGATCGCGACAAGCTCGTGGCCCTCTGCGACGAGTGCCGCGGAGGCGACGTGCTCGAGGTGGCCAACGTGCTCTGCCCCGGCAACATCGTCTGCTCCGGCTCGAAGGACGCCTGCGGCCGGCTCGATGCCGCCGCGCTGGCCGCCGGGGCGATGAAGTGCGTGCCGCTCGAGGTGGCCGGCGCCTTCCACACCGTGCTCATGCAACCCGCCGTCGAGCGGCTGGCGGCGGCCCTGGCGGCCACCGAGTTCCGGGTTCCGCGGATTCCCGTCGTCAGCAACGTCGATGCGAAGCCGCACACGGATCCCGCCGAAATCAAGGCCCTGCTGGCGCGGCAGGTGGTCGGTGTTGTCGAGTGGAACGCCTCCATGGCATACATCCTCTCCACCGGCGTGCGGTCGATCTGGGAGGTCGGTCCCGGACGCGTGCTCCGCGGACTGATGAAGCGGATCGATCGGAGCGTCGCCTGCTCGGGCGTGTTCGACTGAGCGAGCGCGAATCGCTGGTTCGCGTGGTGGCTGGTCCCTGTGTTTCAAGGAGATGAAGGTCATGGCTGACGACGCCGCGCCGACGGGCCCCAGGCGGTTGAACGTGGACCTGAGCGGCCAGGTGGCCCTCGTGACCGGGGCCTCCCAGGGCCTCGGCCGCGCGATCGCCGAGGCGCTCGCCGCGGCCGGTGCCACCGTCGCCCTCGCCGCCCGCTCCGCCGACAAGCTCGCCCAGGTGGCCGCGGCCATCCGCGCCGCCGGCGGCAAGGCCGAAGAGGTTCCCTGCGACGTCTCGCAGGCCGAGGAGGCCCAGCGGGTCGTCGAGGCCGTGGTCGAGAAGTGCGGCCGGCTCGATGCCGCCGCGCTGGCCGCCGGGGCGATGAAGTGCGTGCCGCTCGAGGTGGCCGGCGCCTTCCACA
>CAIKWU010000602.1 GCA_903831155.1 uncultured Planctomycetaceae bacterium
AGTTCCCGCAGCGCCGTCGAGCCCCCCTTGAAGGTGCTGCCACGGACCACCCCGAACCCCATCATCCTGGCGACGCGATCGAGGATGTTCGCATCCCAGTGACGCGACAGAAGCATCGAGATGTTCGAGTGGCCGCGGAGATAGAGCGGCATGAGGATGTTCTCGTGCCAGAACACGTAGATCTTCGCACCGCGGTAGTCGCGATGCACCGGATCGACCGTTGGGTCGGCATAGTCGACCTGATAGTCGAGCGTGCCCATCCAGCGGCCGATGGCCGCCGACGCCACGAGCGACCAGCAGCCGATGGCAAATGGAGACTTGATCTTCACGGATGACGGTTCCTTCCTGATGTCGGCGGTCAGCCTTCCGGCCACTCGCCCTGGAAGACCTCCTCGGCGGGGCCGGTCATGAAGACGTGCCCCCCCTCTGGCCACTCCAGCCGCAGCCGCCCCCCCGGCAGGTCGGCGTCGATCACCCGCGCCGTCCGGCCTCCGAGCACACCGGCCACGCACACGGCCGAGGCGCCGGTGCCACACGCCATGGTGATGCCGCTGCCCCGCTCCCAGGTCCTCATCCTCACGTGCGTCGGCGACACCACCTCGACGACGTGCACGTTGACGCGCCGCGGAAACGAGGGGTGCGTCTCGATCCGCGGACCGACCGACTCGAGCGGCACACGGGCAATGTCGCGGCACCAGAGAACGACGTGGGGATTGCCCATCGACACGCAGGTCATCCGGGGATCGAGCCCGCACTCGCTCCACCAGCCTTCCGCGCCGCCGAGCGCCGCACATGCCGCGTCGACGACGTGGCCCGCGCCGGCGCCCTCCACCGGGATGCTCGCCGCGTCGAGGAGCGGCTCCCCCATGTCGACCCGCACCTGCGACGTCCGCGGCCCGGTGGGCGTCACCTGCAGCGTGAGCACGCCGCGCCCGGTCTCGATCGTCACCGGTCCGGCCGCCGCCCGGCCGCGCGAGACCACGAGGTGCGCCACGCAGCGGACGCCGTTTCCGCACATCTCAGACTCGCTGCCGTCGGCGTTGAACATCCGCATCCGGGCCGTGGCCACGTTCGATGGCAGCACGAGCACGAGCCCGTCGCCGCCGACGCCCCGGTGGCGGTCGGCGATCACCGGCGCCAGCGTCGCCGGATCCGCCGGCGGCCGCTCGACGAAGCAGTCGACATAGACGTAGTCGTTGGCGGCACCGTGCATCTTCACGAACTTCATCGGTCGACTCCTCCGCTCATCGTCGCCGCCGGCGGGCCGGACCGTCGTGGCCGACCCACTCTACCAACCCGAACTGCTTCGCCCCGTCGCCGCAGATCATCGCCGCACCTCGTCGGCCGCCCATGCGGTGCCGTTGCCCGCGGTCTGGCGACGCGACTGGAGCCGCTGGGCCGCCGCGGCCAGCGTGGGAAAAGCCTCGGTGGACGTCAGCGGATCGGCCAGCGTGCCGTCGACGTGCACGAGCAGGAACTGCCCGCTGGCACCCCCCAGGACCCGCTTCATCGCCGGCAGCTGCGACTGCGCCTCCCCCATGATCGGCCGGAGCACGAGGTTCACATTGGAGTCGAAGTCGACCTCGCCGTTGCCCACGAGGCTGATGGCGTCGCCCGACAGCTCGATGTTGTCGAGATAGGCGTGCGGCCCCTCGATGCGGAAGTCGACCACGCTGCTGGTGAAGGCGCTGCGATCGGGCACCTTCACCCTCAGGATCTTGAGGAGTGCCACCATCACCGGCAGCTCGTAGATGTCGGCGTCGCCGAGCCGGACCTGCCCCTCGCCGACGAGCGAGTGCGATCCGGCCCGCGAGCCCCGGACCCGCAGCCCCGCGTGCACGCGGCCGTGGTAGTTCTGACCGCCGCCGGTGACGTCGCCGGCAAGCCGGGCGAGATCCGCATCCTCCAGCGTGCACGCCACCGAGAAGGGCGCCGCCTCGCCCGCGGCGACGCTCCCGTCGACGGTGAGCGTTCCCTCGGCGACCCGCGCGGTCAGCCGCCTCGACCCCGCGCGGGGATCGCCTCCGGCCTGGCCGCCGAATCGGGGGCCGCCGGGGGCCATTGCGAGGGGGGCCCTGACCGTCGTGAGCTGCACGCCCCGGCACATGGCGCTGTCGATCGCGATGTCGCCCAGGGTGTTCCACGTGCGGCCGTCGCTCTGCCCCCGCAGCCGGATGCCGCCGTGCACGTTGTGCAGCGGCACGCCGACGTCGAGCGCCCCCTGCTCCAGATCGAGCTGCATGTCCCAGGCGGCGGCGGCCGGGCCGGGCACCAGCTCCGGCCGCCCGGCCACCCCGACGACCTTCACCGGCGCCGTGGAGTAGATCTCGATCGCGCCGTCGACGGAGAGCATGCCCCGCAACTGCACGCTCGACACCGCCTGCTCCAGCCCGCGCGGCAGGGCGCGGAGCACATCGTGGTCGGCCCGGAAGCGGTCCGCGACGAGCCGCTCGAAGGAGATGTGCCAGCCGCCATCCGGGGTGAATCGGCACGTGCCCTCGGCGGAGACGGTCGTCCGCGCGTGCGCCCCGCGGACGCCCTCGAAACGGAGCCGGCCATCCTGCCACCGCAGCCGGCCACGGAGCCGCTCGAGGCGATAGGGGAACCAGGAGGGCTCGATGGAGACGGTGTCGCCGCGGGGCGTCGCGTCGAGTTCGACCTCCGTCCGCCGGGTCTTGACGCGATGCCGCACGCGGGCCGTGAACTCGGCGTTGCCCCGCGGATCGACGTCGTCCCAGATCCGCCGCATGCCCGGAGGCAGGGCGTCGCGGAGCTCCTTCTCGAGCACGACGTTCGTGCCCGCGAGATCGAGGGTCAGCTCGCCGTCGTCGTCGCCGGCGCGGACGAGCCGCCCGGAGCAACGGACGACCCCGGTGTCGTTGGAGCCGACGACGTCGCGAATCGTCCAGTTCCCGCGATCCATCTGCACGAAGCCCGACACGTTGCCGAGCGGAAACGGAAAGCCGGCGTAGGCCATGCTGCACTGCGTGAGATGGATGCCCAGCGAGTTGGCGAATCCCCCCGGCATGTCCGGCGATCGCTCGTGTCGGAAGACGAAGTCGAAGGTGCCGGCCCCACGAAGCGACCGCACGATGTCGGCGCTGCGCGGCGGCAACGCCGCGAGCAGCGCCTCGTCGATCCGCATGCCGTCGCCGCGAACCTCGACGAAGCCGCGACCGCCGGTGCTCGTCGCGACCGTGCCCTCCACGTGCACGGGGTGGCCGCCGGCCTCGCCGGTGAGGTGCAGCGCGAGGAGGTCGTCCTTGAGCGTGACCGTGCCGACCGTGCGGTCCACCCGGTACGGGAAGCGGTAGTAGGTGAGCGACACGTTGCGGCACCTCAGCGAGACGTCGGGCCGCACGGCGCCTGCCTGCCGCACGATGTGCGCGCGGACGTCGACCTCGCCCGCCGGCAGCAGCTTGCTCCAATGGACCGCGATCGAGGCCGGCATCAGTCCCTCCCAGTGGTGCCCCACCACCATCCGCTCCGCCTCCACGAGCATGTCGAAGTCGGCGGCGGCGCCCCAGCCGGCCACCCGGCCCGACCCGCGGAGCAACGTCGAGCCCGAGTGTGCCTCGAGACGCTCGCAGGCGATGCCGCCCCGGTCGGCCGTGAAGGCGGCCGACACGTCGGTGATCGCAAACGGCAGCGTGGCATGCTCGAAGCGGCCCGCCTCGAGCCGCCCTGCCGCCGCGAAGTCGGCCCGCTCCAGATCCGAGAGCCGGCCGGAGGCCCGCCAGTCGAGGTGCAGGCGGCCGCGCAGGCCCGCGATCCACTCGGGGGCTCCGCCCGCGGCCGGCAGGAACGCCTGCGACCTCGGCGAGACATCCAGCGAGTCGACCTTCCCGGCGAGCGCGAAGTCGCCCTGCGGCGAGATGCGCCCCTCGAACCCGGCCCGGTCGAAGAGGTCGCCGGCCACCGAGCCGCGAACCGAGGTGGCCGGGGCGCCGCCATCGTCGACCGGCCTCAGGTCGACGGCGATGTTTCGCAGCGTGAGCCGCGTGCCGAGGCCGGCGCCCTCGAGCAGGAGCGTGGCATCGTCGACGGTCACGGGGATCCGCTGCCGCGTGCCCCCGTCGCCAAGCAGTCGCGACAGGTTCCATCGGCCATCGGCGCCGCGGGACGCGCGGACGACCGGACGGATCAGCCTCAATGACGTGACCGTGGGCTCGCCGGCAAGCAGGTCCTGAAGCGACGTGCCGCACGCCGCCCGGACCTCCTCGACGACCAACAGGCGACGTCCCTCCCCGGTGACGGAGGGATCCTCGAAGGACACGCCGCGTACGACGATGCCCTCACCCTCGACGAGGCTGGCGCCGGCGACGCGGACGACGACGCCTGGGCACGCCGCCGCGAGCCGCGCCTCGACGCGACGGCGCACCTCCTCGCCGATGCGGTTCGAGCCGAGGGCGACAGCCACCACGACGGCAGCCACCGACAGCGGCAGCGTCCAGCGGACGAGCGTCCAGAGAAGGTCGGCGAGCGGTTTCATGGGCGGGGCCGTGCGGGGCGCGCGAGGCCGCCGGGATGCCTCCGAGGGGGCGGGAGGGTACGCATCCCGGCCGACGAGGGTCAAGGCTCCGGAAATCGCCGTCGACCGCGGGGAACCCGCCATTTCGCCAGCCTGCCCCGCTTGCTATAGTGCCGCCTCATCATCGGCTCCGGGGGGCTGGGCTCGTCGACGGCGGCGGGATCGTCTTCCCTCACGCTCACGCTCACGCACGAGGCACTTCGCATGGCCGCCAGCCACTCCCACCAGACCGGCACCGATCTCGCCGGCGCCTATCCCAATGCCCACCGCCTGCTGTGGGCCGGGTTCATGGCGATCCTCGCCGCGGGCGTGGGCTTTTCCATCCGTGCTGGAATTCTGGGCCAGTGGGCCGAGCAGTACGGGTTCACCCAGACGGAACTCGGCACCATCACGGGCGGCGGCCTCACCGGCTTCGGCATCATCATCCTGCTTTCCAGCCTGATCGCCGACCGCATCGGCTTCGGCCCGCTCATGTTTGCCGCGTTCGTCATGCACGTGATCTCCGCGGTCTTGACGCTCGCCACCGGTGCGGCGTTCGCCGCAGGCGGCAAGCCGCTCGCGTTTCAGTGCCTCTTCTGGGGCATGTTCCTGTTCGCGATCGGCAACGGGATCGCGGAGGCGGTCGTAAACCCGCTGGTCGCCACACTCTTCCCGAAGAACAAGACGCATTACCTCAACATCCTCCATGCAGGCTGGCCGGGTGGACTGATTCTCGGTGGCCTGGCCAGCTACTTCATGGCCGGCAATGAGACGACCAAGCCGGTCGCGTGGGAGATCCAAATCTCGTTGTTCATGATTCCGGTCGTGCTGTACGGGCTGATGGTGCTCGGCCAGCGTTTCCCGAGAAGTGAGGCCAGCAGTTCAGGGGTTTCGTATCGCGACATGCTCGGTGAACTGGGGCTCCTCGGGGCGGCGGTGATCTGCGGACTGCTCGCCCTGTTCTTCAAGAACGACCTGGGGCTGTCGCCGATCGTGTCAGGCGGAATCGCGGCGGGCCTTTTACTCGCCTTCGGGGCAGCGACGGGCTTCCGGTTCGGCCATGTGCTGCTGGCATTTCTGCTTCTGATTCACGCCATGGTCGGCTACGTCGAACTTGGGACGGACTCGTGGATCTCGAAGATCACCGGCACCATCATGGCGAGCAAGGCGAACGGGCTGCTGCTCTTCGTGTACACGTCCGCGCTCATGTTCGTGCTCCGCTTCTTCGCGGGCCCCATCGTCGAGAGGATCTCGCCGCTCGGCCTGCTCGCCGCATCCGCAGCCTTCGGCGCCGCCGGCCTGACGCTTCTTGGAAATGCGGAAGGGGCGGTGATGTGTGTCCTCGCCGCCACCGTGTACGGCATCGGCAAGACGTTTCTCTGGCCAACGATGCTGGGCGTCGTGAGCGAACAGTTCCCCAAGGGCGGGGCGATCACGATCGGAGCGGCCGGTGGTGTCGGCATGCTGGCCGCCGGCCTCCTGGGCGGCCCGGGCATCGGCTTTCTCCAGGACCAGAACGCGTCGGCGAATCTGCAGAGCGCGAGCCCGGCGGTGTTCGACCGCTACAAGGCCCCGAAGGAGAACGAGTTTCTCTGGCTCAAGACGGTGGGGCTCGACGGCTCGAAGGTCGGCGTGCTCGAGGATGGCGGTAAGGAGGCACAGCGCGCCCTGGAGGTCCTGAAGAAGGAGCAGGCCAAGCCGGAAACCATCGCTGGCCAACAGTCCCTCGTTTCATGGTGGAACGAGACTGCCAGCGGCAGCGCAACTGAGGACAAGCCGCTGGTGGAAAATGCGGCACTGTTCGGCGGCCGTCAGGCACTCAAGCTGACCGCTCTGGTGCCTGCGGCGATGCTCGGCTGTTATCTGCTCTTGCTCGTGTGGTTCCGCTCGCGGGGCGGCTACTCGGTGCAGGGCATGCATCACTGACGATCCCCGAGCGGCGGCGGGGCGGTCTACGGACGTGAAATGACCACGTGGCCCGCGTTGAACCGAACGGCCACGGGTCCGGGCAGCGCGAGCATCTCGTCGGCCGTGCGTTCCGCCAACGCCAGCCGCACGAGCGTCTCGTAGTGCCGGGCGGTCATGTCGCGCCGCGGCCAGCCCTCCCGGCACCACAGCGCCACGAACACCTCCGCCAGCAGCAGCGGGTCGAGGCCGGCGAGGCCTGCGGTCCGCACCACCACGCTCCCATCGGCCTGCCGCCGGGCATGTTCGTCGAGCAGTCGTTCCGCGGCGCTGCGGAGCGCGCCGGAGATCGCCGCCGCCTGCCGGCCGAGCCGGACGATCGCCTCGGTGCAGGAGGGATACCGTGTCCGTTCGCACGTGGCGATCACCTCGTGGCGGAGCAGGTTGCGGGCATGACGGCGGTCGGCATTGGAAGGATCCTCCCGCCACTCCTCGCCCACGCCCGCGAGAAAATCACGTGCGAGCCGCCGGCGGACCTCGAGCAAGGGCCGCAGCAGGGAGACTCCCGGGGCGAGTTCACGGGCCCGGGACATGCCGCCGAGCCCGCCCACGGCCGTCCCCCGCAGCACGCGGTGCAGGATCGTCTCCGCCTGATCGTCGGCGGTGTGCGCCACCACCACGTGCCGGCCCCCCGTCTCCGCCGCCGCCTCGGCGAAGAACGCATAGCGGAGCCGGCGTGCGGCCGCCTCGATCCCCTCACCGCCGACGGCCCGCACCTCCAGCCTCCGGGTCACGAACGGCAGGCCCATCCGACCGGCCATGCCCTCGACGAAGGCCCGGTCGTCGCCGGCATCGGCGCGGAGATCGTGCTCCGCGTGCACGACGACGAGCCGCCGCACGGCATCGGCGGGCACGAGCCGCCGCAGCGCCACGAGCAACGCCACGCTGTCGCCGCCGCCCGACACGGCCGCCAGGACCGGCATCGACCAGAAGCCGGCGGCCGGCAACGCCTCCCGAACCGCCGCGACGAACGCCGCGACGGATTCGTCCCCGGGCACGGTCAGGCTTTTCGTGGTTCCCATGGGCCGCTCCTTGCCCATTCTGCCAGATGCGGCCCCGCGAAGCGGGATTGAGCACGCCGGGCGGCCTCCCTAGGCTCCCGCCCGGCCGTGACCGCACCCGGCCGCAACCCGAGGGACAGACACATGCACGCTTCCGCCAACGGCGGGTTTCGCCTCGCGGCCCTGGCCTGCCTCGCCCTGCCGGCGCTGACGGGATGCTCGACCCTGCTCACGGCCGCCTACCTGCTCCAGCCGGCCGACGTGCCGGCGGAGTTCAACGGCCTTCGCGGGAAGCACGTCGCCATCGCCTGCCGCCCGATCGTCGAACTCGAGTTCTCCGACGCGGGCTCCGCGCGGGAACTCGCCAACCTGGTCGGCAGCCAGGTGCAGGCGAAGGTGCGGCGGGCGCGGGTCATCGGCCAGCACGAGGTGGCCCGCTGGATCGACGAGAACGCCTGGGTCGACTACCCGACGCTCGGCAAGTCGCTCGATGCCGATCTCGTGGTCGGCATCGATCTGGAGCAGTTCCGCCTGCACGAGGGCTCGACGCTCTACCGCGGGCGGGCCACCGCCCACGTCCGCGTGTTCGACGTGGCCACCAAGGAGGTGCTCTTCGACAAGCGGTTCGACGACTTCTCGTTTCCGGCGAACTCCGCGATCCCCGCGACCGACCGGTCGGAGCCCGAGTTCCGGGCGATGTTCCTCCAGATGCTCTCGCAGAAGGTCTCCCGCTGCTTTCACGCCTACGAGAGCCGCGAGGTCTTCGCCGAGGACAGCCTGACGTTCTGAATGCACGGCTGGCACGGCCATCCTGGCCGTCCAGCCTGAAGCCCGGCGGCGGCGAAGCCAAGGTTCGCCATGCCGGGCACCGCCGCCTTCCGGGCGGCGAGGAAGCCATACACGGCTGGCACGGCCATCCTGGCCGTCCAGCCTGAAGCCCGGCGGCGGCGAAGCCAA
>CAIKWU010000603.1 GCA_903831155.1 uncultured Planctomycetaceae bacterium
CCTGGACGACCTCGTTCGCCCGCACCCAGGATGAACTCGCCGCCCGTCGCGAGGATCGCTGGGCGGCTGCCGCGGAGTCGCTCGCGACCGCGGTCCGCGGCCTCGAGGCTCGGCATGACGCGATCGAGCGGCAGACGGCCGCCATCGCCAGCGTGGTCGAGGCCACCCGCGACATCGCGTCGCTCGAGCGGTCGCTCGACGCGAACCTGGCCACGGTCGCGGCCACCGGCCGCTTCGAGGAGACGCTCGCCACGCTCTCGGCCGCGGTGCAGCTGCTCGCCGCCCGCGCCGCCGACCACGCCCGCGATGCGCACGCCCTCCGTCGCACCGGAAAGGCCGCATGAGCCGAGCCCGCGCCCAGTCGGGCCCGACGATCTCGCTGTTTCCGTTTCTCGCCGTGCTCCTGTGCACGATGGGTGCGCTGCTGGTCGTGCTCGTGATCTTCAGCCGCTCCGCGAAGCAGGCTGCGGTCGCGGCGGCCGGCGAGGCGCGGCGGGAGGCGGCGGAGGCGGAGGCCGCCCGCCAGGACGAGCTCGAGCTCGCCCGGGACGAGCTCAGCTGGCGGGTCGAGCAGCTTCGCGGAGTGCGCGACCGCACGGCCGAGGATCTCGCCCGGGCCCGCATGCAGTTGGCCGGCACGGAGGAGTCCGCGCGGCAACTGGTCGACGAACTCGCGGCCCTGGCGCGGCTGGCGGAGGCCCTCGAGCGGGACGGCGTCGAGGCCGGCGATGAGCGGGCCATGCTCGACCTCGAACGGCGGCTCGCCGAGGCGCGGGCGGCGCTGACCGAGGCCAAGGAGCGGCTCGCCGAGCGGCCGCCTGCCTATGCGGTGGTGCCGTACGAGGGCGCCAGTGGCACGCATCGCCGCCCGCTCTACATCGAGTGCTGCATCGACGGCGTGTTCCTGCAGCCCGAAGGAATCCGCCTCGGCCCCGCCGACTTCGAGGGGCCTGCCGGGCCCGGCAATCCGCTCGCCAGCGCCCTGCGGGCGGCCCGCGAGCACATTGCCAGCAACCCGGGGGAGTCGGGCGACCCGAACGTGCAGCCCTACCCCCTGCTCCTCGTGCGGCCGTCGGGCGTGATGGCCTACTACGCGGCCCGCGAGTCGATCCAGTCGTGGGGAAACGAGTTCGGCTACCAGTTCGTCGACGAGGACTGGACCCTCAACTATCCGCCCCGAGACGCGGCGCTCGCCGAGGTCGAGATGCGGGCGGTCGAGGAGGCGCGACGGCGGCTCGAGTGGCTGGCGCAGGTGCGGCCGCCGAAGCGGACGAAGCCAACCACGCAGTATCGTGCCTCGAGCACCCGCGGCGGAGTGGTGTCGAACAGCGGCCCGAGCGTGCTCGGCGACCAGTCGCGGTTCGACTGGACCGACGAGCAGGCGGGCGGTGCAGATGGAAGCACCGCGCCTGGCCGGGGCTTCGCCGCGGATGGCGGCACGGGCGGAGACCAGGGAGCACCGACGGCGGGAGGCGGCGACGCGATCCTCGGCAATCGCTATGCGGGTCCGTCGAAGTTCTACTCGGGTGGCCCTGGTGGTGCCGATGGCGCCGGAGCGGGCGGTTCGCACCCCGGCATGCCCGCGGGGTCAGGCGGTCCGGGCCTCGCGACGGCCGGCGGCGGTCCCGACGGCAACGCCGCGACCGACGGTGGTGGTGAATCGAGCGGCAGCGCCGCAAGCGCGAGTGCCTGGGACGGGCTTGCCGCAGGGGATGGCTCGGGCACGTCCACGGCGATCGCGAGCAGCGGCCAGGCGGGGAATGCCGCCGCGGGATCGTCCGCTGGGAGCGGCAGCAGCACGCAGGGAAGCGGAACCTCGGCCGGCGGTTCGAATGGGGCCGGTGGCGGGAGTGGCGGCGGCGGCTCGTCGGCGATGTCGGCCATGGCCAAGGGCGGTGCCGGCGGCGGTGGTGGCGGCAGCGGGCCATCGATGCCGGGCCTGCACCAGCCCGGTGGCTCCGGCGCGTCGGCCTCCGTCTCGGCTGGCGGTGCGGGAGGGGGCTCCCTTGCAGGCGCTCGCGGCAGCAACTGGGCCAGCCTCGCGACCCGCGACACGCCCGTGCCGCTCACCCGTCCCATCCGGCTGGAGTGCGCCCACGACGAGTTTCGCCTGTTCGGCGAGGACGGCCGCGTCCGGACGCGGATCCCGATCGGCACGCACACCGTCGACTCGGTCGATCCGCTCGTCCGCGAGGTGCATGCCACCGTGAGCGGGTGGGGCCTCGCCGGCGACCGCATGTACTGGAGGCCGCAGCTCGTGCTGTCGGCGACCTCCGACGGTGCGGAGCGGCGGGAGGATCTCGAGAAGCTGCTGGCCGACAGCGGCATCGACACCCGACGGAGCGAGGTCAAGGACAAGGTTCGGAACCTTCCCCCGGTGCAGCGGACGGGCGGGCTCTTTCCCCGACGCTAGACGGAGAGCGGCATGGCACGGACGAAGCACGTAGACGACCTGAACGCCGGACAGGACTCGTTCCTCGACGTCGTCACCAACATCGTGGGCATCCTGATCATCCTCGTGATGGTGGTCGGCGCCCGCGTGCACAAGGTCGTGCTCCACGCCGTCACGGAGTCGGCCGCGTCGCCGCACGCGGAGCTCGAGGCCGAGGTGGACGGGCTCGCGGGCACGCTCACCTCCGCCGAGAGTGAGGTCGAGGAACTGCAGACGCAGACACAGCTGGTCGAGGCCGCCATCGACGGCGCGTCGAGCGCCAGGCTCCGGCTGGCCACGGAGGTGTCGGCGGCGAAGCTCGAGGTGGATCGCCGGCGGCAGGCCGCGGACGCGGCGAAGGTGGCCGCCGCCGAGCGGGCCGCCAGGCGGGCGGAGCTGGAGGAGGCGATCAGGACATGCGCACTGGAGACCGAGGCGGTCGGCTACCAGAAGGCGACCACGGCCGAGGTGCTCGCCTATCCCACGCCGCTGGGCCGCACCGTCAACGGCGAGGAGATCCACTTCCAGCTTGCGGGCGACCGGATCGCCTACATCCCGCTCGAGGAGCTCTTCGAACTCGCGAAGCGGCACACGCAGCGGCACTCGGGGTCGATCGCCGAGATGGCGACGCGGATCGAGACGGTCGGCCCGGAGCGGGGCTTCGCTCTCGACTACGTGATCGAGGCGAAGATCGATCAGGCCCGCGGGCAGGTGCTGATCCGCTCGCGGGAGTGGGTCGTGCGGCCGGTCGATCCGTCCGTGGGCGAGCCGATCGACCAGGCGCTGGCGTCGGCCTCGCGGTTTCGCGGCGTGCTCGCCGGCGTGAAGCCCGATACCACCGTCACGCTCTGGTGCTACCCCGACAGCTTCGCCTGCTACCGCCGGATCCGCGAGGAGCTCCACCGGCTCGGCGTGCCCACCGCCGGCCGTCCGCTGCCCGAGGGCGCACCGATCGGCGGCTCGATCGAGGGCAGCAAGTCGGTGGTGCAGTAGGGTGGGGCGGCGCCGGCTGGCGAGGGGCTGCCCGTGCGCTACGCCGTGGCATCGAGGATGCCCGCCTCCACGGCGGCGGCGAGGTGGTCGAGCTCGTCGAGCGTGATCGACAGCGGCGGCATGATCACCACCGTGTCGCCCAGCGGCCGCACGAGAGCGCCGTGGCTTCGTGCCGCGAGGCTGGCTCGCATGCCCCGCTTCTCCTGCCAGGGATAGCCCTGCCCCGTGGTCTTGTCGGCCACGAGGTCGAACCCTGCCACGAGGCCGCACTGCCGCACCGCACCCACGTGGTCGAGCCGCGCGATCCGGGCGGCGTGCTCGCGAAGCCGCTCGATCTTCGGCGGGAGCGATTCGAGCACCCGGTCGTCGCGAAACACGTTCAGCGACTCGAGGCCCACCGCCGCGGCCAGCGGATTGCCGCCGTAGGTGTGCCCGTGGAAGAAGGTGCGGCGGTCGGCGTGCGTGCCGAGAAATGCGTTCCACACCCGCCCGGTGGTGAGCGTGGCCGCCATCGGCAGGTAGCCGGCGGTCAGGCCCTTGGCGAGGCAGAGAAAGTCGGGCGACACCTGTTCCTGCTCGCATGCGAACATCGTGCCGGTGCGGCCGAAGCCGGTGGCGACCTCGTCGAGGATGAGGAGCACGTCGTGCCGCCGGCAGAGCTCGGCCACGCCGCGGAGAAACCCCGGCGGGTGCACGTAGATGCCCGCCGCCATCTGCACGAGCGGCTCCATGATCAGGGCCGCGACCTCGCCGGCATGCGCCGTGAAGACGCGCTCGACCGCCGCGAGCGACTCGGCGAGCGACGGCGCCGGCGTGCCGGTCGCGGGGCACGGGCCGCCGGGCGAGGGCACGCGGATGGCGTGGAACGTGAGCGGCTGGAACATCGCCGTGAACCGGTCGACGCCCCCCACCCCGATCGCGCCGAGCGTGTCGCCGTGATAGGCCTCGCCGATCGCCACGAACCGCGTTCGTCGCGGCTGCGGCGGGGCGGCCTGGATCCAGAACTGGAAGGCCATCTTGAGGGCCGTCTCGATGGCGCTCGATCCGTCGCCCGAGAAGAACACCTTCTCGAGCCCCGGCGGCGCGACCTCGACGAGCCGTCGGGCGAACTCGACGGCCGTGGGGTTGGAGAGCCCGAGGTTCGTGGTGTGGGCCACCTTGGCGGCCTGGGCGGCGAGGGCCGCGTCGAGCCGCGGATGCCGGTGGCCGTGCACGGTGCACCACATGCTCGCCGAGCCGTCGAGGTAGCGGCGGCCGTCGGTGTCGACGAGCCAGGCACCCTCGCCCCGCTCGATCAGGAGCGGCTCGTAGTCCTGCATCTGCGTGAACGCGTGCCAGACGTGCTCGCGATCCCACTGCCGGAGGAGATCCTGTTGGCCTCGGGCGAAGGCGACAGGCATGGAGCGGTTGCGCGTGTTGCGCTCATCGAGCGGCTGATCGCTCGGGATCAACCGGCTGCAGGCTTCGAGAGTCTCTTTGCTGAGCATCGCAGCATTGTAGTCTTCGGGGTCGCGAGTACGCTCTGGAGGTCTTTCCACGGGAAGCAGGGAACGCATCATGCAGTGGTCCGGGGCACAAGCCGACGCGCCGAAGGGGTGGGGTGTCCGCTGGCTCGTGTGCGCGATGCTGTTCGCGGCCGCGGCGATCAACTACATCGATCGCCAGGTGATCGGGATCCTCAAGCCGACACTTGCCGGCGAGTTCGGTTTCAGCGAGCGCGACTACGCCGCGATCGTGTTCAGTTTCCAGGCGGCCTACGCGATCGGCCTCCTGCTCTCGGGCCGGATCATCGACCGGATCGGCGTGCGGGCCGGATTCACGATCGCGGTGGTGGTGTGGAGCATCGGGGCCATGGCCCATGCCTTCGCCGACAGGATGCCGTGGCTCAAGCTGCCGACGGTGTCGATCGACCCGCCGCAGGTGCTCCTGCTCGGTGGGGCCGCGGCGGGCCTGGCGCTCTCGCGGGTGATCCTCGGGCTCGGCGAGGCCGGCAACTTCCCCGCCTCCATCAAGGCGGTGGCCGAATGGTTTCCGAAGAAGGAGCGGGCCC
This sequence comes from uncultured Planctomycetaceae bacterium, assembly GCA_903831155.1. Lineage (GTDB taxonomy): Bacteria > Planctomycetota > Planctomycetia > Pirellulales > UBA1268 > QWPN01. The sequence continues at coordinate 5,475 of CAIKWU010000603.1, forward strand.
TCGCCACCGGCATCTTCAACTCCGGCACGAACATCGGCGCGCTCATCACGCCGCTCGTGGTGCCGTGGATCACGGTGACCTACGGCTGGCAGTGGGCGTTTTTGATCACCGGCATGCTCGGCTTCTTCTGGGTGGCCTGGTGGATGGTGGGATATCGGCGGCCCGAGGAGCATCCGGGCGTGTCCAAGGAGGAACTGGCCCACATTCATTCCGATCCGCCCGAGTCGATCGTGCCGGTGCCGTGGTCGGCGGTGTTTCCGCTCCGGCAGACCTGGGCGTTCGCCGTGGGCAAGTTCCTCACCGACCCGATCTGGTGGCTGTATCTCTTCTGGGTGCCGGACTTCCTCAACAAGAACCACGGCCTCGATCTCAAGACGATGGGGCTGCCGCTGGTGGTGATCTATCTCGTGGCCGACATCGGCAGCATCGGCGGCGGCTGGCTGTCGTCGCACCTCATGGCCCGGGGCTGGAGCACCAACGCGGCGCGGAAACTGGCGATGCTCGTCTGCGCCCTCGCCGTGGTGCCGATGCTGTTCGCCGCGAAGGCGGAGAACCTCTGGGTAGCGGTGGGGCTCGTGTCGCTGGCGGCGGCGGCCCACCAGGGCTGGTCGGCGAACCTGTTCACGCTCACGAGCGACATGTTTCCGCGGCGGGCGGTGGGCTCGGTCGTGGGGATCGGCGGCATGGCCGGGTCGGTCGGCGGGATGCTGATCGCGCTGATCGTGGGGGCGATCCTGCAGAAGACGGGCAGCTACGTGCCGATCTTCGTGATCTGCGCGTCGGCTTACTTGATCGCGCTGGCGCTGATCCACCTGCTCGCGCCGCGGCTCGAGCCCGCGCGGTTGGACTGAGTCGCTATTGCTCAGCGAGCCGCAGTCGCGTGAGCGATGCGGGCCGGTGCGACGTCCATCATCGCAACTCACTTCGGGCCGACCTGATCCACGTCGCGGCCACCGGGGCGGCGAGCGTATGCTGGTGGTGTCGTCCACGCCCCCGTAGGCCTTCCTTCGACGCCGGAACTCCGCATCACCGACCATCAGGAGCAAGCCGAGGAGGACCGGAACGCGTGGCGGTCGTGCAGCGCCGAGCAGCGGCTCGACGAGGTGGAGCGTTTGCGGCTCCAGGCAGGGAGGTTTCTGTATGAATACCCAGCCCGACTTCGAAGACTTCTTTCGATTGCTTCAGTCGCATCGCGTTGACTCCATGATCGTGGGCGGATACGCGGTGGCCTACCACGGCGTCCCCCGATTCACGAAGGACATCGACGTGTTCTTCGACGCCACGCCGGCCAATGCTGGCCGCCCGCGGGCTGCCCTCGTGGATTTCGGGTTTCAGGCGGCAACCATCCCGGATGACGTGCTCCTGAAGCCCGGTGCCGTGATCGCGATCGGCATCGAACCGGTGCGGATCGACCTGCTGAATGCCATCGACGGCGTGACGTTCGCCGAGGCCCGTGGCGGCGTGGTCCGGGGCCGGTACGGCAGCGTCGAGGTGACGTTCATCGGGCGTGACGACCTGATCCGCAACAAGCGCGCTTCCGGCCGGTTTCGCGACCTTGGCGACGTCGAGGACCTCGGCTGACGCGTCCTGGATGCTTCCTCCTGGACGAGTTGGCCGACGTCGCGGAGGCCGCGGTCGAGGCGGCGGCGGCCGTGCGTCGTGCAGTTCCGGTCGACGTCACGTGAGTCGGTTGCGGGGAATCGTCACCGGCGTTCCCACGCCGGCGGCAAGTCGCGCGGCGGCGTTGCCGTCGACAACCGCCGCCTCGATCGCGTCCTGGGAGCCGACGAGGGCCACGAGGGTGCCGCGGGGGGCGTCGCCGTAGGTGCGCACGACCGTGGCCACGTCGTGGTCGCCCACGCGGAGCCGGCCCGCCGCGGCGAGCTGCGGC